>DNFG01000500.1 GCA_003487005.1 Bryobacterales bacterium | reverse complement strand
CGCTCAAGGAATACCTCGAATCCCTCGCCCTTGTCGGCAAACTCTCCACCCTCCGGGAAACCGTCCGCAACCTCCAGTCTCTTCTGAAAGGTGACTCGTAATGCGGATTATTGTCGGCGGACAGGCTCGAAAAGTCGGCAAAACCACCGTCGTTTGCCGCCTTCTGCGCGGCTTCCCCGACATCGCATGGACCGCCGTCAAAATCTCAGGCCACGACCACGGCCTGCCTCCCGGCGCCTGGGCCCTTGACTCCGAAACCCGCTCCGGCGCCGCCAACGACACCCAGCGCTACCTCGCCGCCGGCGCCACCCACGCCCTCTGGCTTCGTGGCCACCTTGAGTCCGCCCTTCCCGCCCTCCGCGAACGCCTCGCCCGCTCCCCCCATTGGATCGTCGAATCCACCCAGGCCGCCCAATGGCTCGACCACGACTTCTCCATCCTCGTCGTCGACGACAAAATCGATGAAATGAAGGCTTCCGCGCGCGATTTTCGCGCTCAAATCACCTTAAACGCCGCCGATCCGCACCTCATCGAACGCGTTGTCGGCTATTGGTAGCCACAGCCTCACGTCCACCACACCCCCTCCCACCGTGCACTCGTAGCGGCCCCCGGAAACCTCCGCCATCCTCCTCAGCCCGCCCGCCCCGCCCGGCGGATCCAGCGCCCGCACTGACTCCTCGCACCCGACCCGCGACCGCACCCGCAGCCACCCCCACTCCTCCTCCAGGCCCGTCTCCACCGACGGCATTGGCTCACCCTGCGCCAGGTCACGGAAGAATGCAAGCGCGTGCGCCAACCAGTGCCGCACCCCGGTCGCTGTCCCGCACACCCTCGGCGCATCCGCCGACAGCGTAAGCTGCAGCGGCCTCTCCTCCTGCCTCGCCAGCCGCTCTCCCGTCTCTTCCACCACCCGGTTCAAATCCACCGCCGCACCTTCCACCACCTCCGGCGATGCCGCCAGGGAAGCGTCCTCCAGCATCCAGCTCGCCTGCACCACCAACTGCCTCAGGCGTCCACACTGCTGCCGCAAATCCTCGTCCGACTCCTCCAGCGCGAGTTCCAGCACGTAGGCCAGCGACTCGATCCCCCCCAACGGTTGCCGCAAATCGTGGACCAGCTGACACACGACGTCCCGCAAATCGGCGGGGGGCTGCAGGGCAGGTTGGGTTCCGGTCTGACTCACGGCAATGACCGAAAGTATAGCGCCTTCCTTACTCACGATGGGGCTCCCGGTGAACCCCGTCGTGGTCCTCACGCGCCTCCAGATGGGTCAACACCTCGACCGGGATTTCCAGTGCCCCCTCCAGCGCCTCTTCGATTCGTGTCGCCGCCGCGTGCGCCGCCCCCACCGTGTGCTCGTATGGGAACAGCAGGTGCACTTCCACCAGGAGCCGTCCTCCCGTTTCACGCAGCCGCAGACCATGCCATTCTGCTCCTTCCGCCCAACTCAGTTCGTTCAGATGGCGCCTCAATGCCTGTTCCGCCTTCGGATCCGCCCAGTCCAGCAGCCCGCGCATCGAGCGGATCATCAACTGCCCGCCCGACCACAGGATCTGGAGCGCCACCAGAATCGCGCAGATGGGATCAAACGGCTTCCAGCCAGTCCACAGAACCAGGCCCAGCCCGGCAATGACGCCCACACTTGTCCAGCAGTCGGTCAACACGTGCCGGCCGTTCGCTTCCAGAATGAGGGAACCCGTCCGCCGCCCTGTCCGGATCAGATGCCACCCCAACGCCCCGTTCAGGACCGCCGCGGCGACCACGAGCAGAACTCCGGTTCCCAACCTTTCGAGTTCGAGCCCCGTGAGCCACTTCTGGATCGCGGTCCATAGGATCGCCAGGGCCGCGATCACGATCATCGCCCCTTCAAAGCCCGCGGAAAAGAAGGCGATCCGCTCGTAGCCGTAGTGGAAGCGCTCGTCGGCCGGCTTCGCGCTCAATCTCATACTGAAGGCCGCGAAACCCACGGCCGCCACATGCACCACCGACTCCAGCGCATCGGAGAGAATGGCCGCCGATCCGGTGATCCACCACGCCGCCGACTTGCCCAGGAACATTAAGAGCCCGGCAATCAGAGACAGGCGCATCGCCGCCCGGGCCGCCGGGCCCGTTGCCTGCGCGTCACGGGCATCGAGGTGCACGTGTCGATTCTAGCGGGTTCGCTCCCCTGACACCATGCAGTTCAACTCCGCTGCCGCGGCATCCAGTTGTCGCGCCTGGTCTTCCAGGTGCGCCGCGGCCGAGGCATTCTCCTCAGCTACGCCAGCATTCGCGTGCGTCACTTCGTCCATCCGATGGAGCGACACCGACAATTGATCCAGCCCCTGGTTCTGCTTCTGACTCCCCGCGCTGACCTCCGTGAGAATCCGCTCCAGGGCCTCACTGCCCTCGGTCAGCCTGACCAGCGCTTCCTCGAAGCGCCCGAGACTCTCCACTGAATCCGCGTTTTTGCGGGAGGAGTCCGAGACCAGTCCGCTAATCTGTTTTGCCGCTTCCGCACACCGGCGCGCCAGCGAGCGGACCTCCTCGGCCACCACCGCGAATCCGAGACCGGACTCACCGGCCCTCGCCGCTTCCACTGCGGCGTTCAGCGCCAGAATGTTCGTCTGGAAGGCAATCTCGTCGATCACTCTCAAGATTCCGGCCATCTTCTTCGCCGCGGACTCCGCTTCCTGCATCGCCGCTCGCGTCTCCGACAGCATCCGCCTCGCTCCCCCCACTTCCTGCTCGCTCTGCGCGGCCAGCCGGAGCGCCTCTTCCGCGCGCTTCCGGTTCTCCCTCGCCACCTCGCCGATGCTGCCGCCCGCTCCATTCGCTTCCGACAGGCTCGCCGCCTGCTCGGAGGCGCCCTGCGCCAGCGACGCGCTCGCCGCCGAGGACTGCTGCGCCGCCGAGGACACCTGCCCGGTGCCGCGCTGCAACTCCCACGCAACCTTCCGCAAACCGGCCGTCATCTTGCGCATGAGCAGGAATACCGCCGCGCCCAGCATCAAACCGAGGCCAACCAGAACAATCGCCCGCATTTGATTGCTTGCCAGTTCGGGGTTCACCTGCTCCGCTGCCCGTGCCAGCGCCTGCCTCTGCGTTTCCATCAAAGCCGCCACTGAAGCATCCGCTCTCTCCAGCAGTGGCGTGATCTGTTCCGTCATCAAGTCGTGCCCTTCGTCGTACTTGTCGGCCGCCGCCAGGTCCAGGTAACGGCTGTACAACGACTCCCAGTCGCTCACCGACCGGGCAATTTCGTCGAGCAACTTCACTTCCGCCACGGTGGGCTCAAGTTTCCGCAACTCCGCCAATTCCTTGCGGAGCCGCACTCCACCGTCGAGAAACCGTTTGTGCCCGTCGTCCCTCATTCCGTCCGAATGACAGGCCAGACACCCGGCCGATACTGAGTCGTCCTTGCCTCTGGCGTCTTTGTCGTTCAGCAGTGCGATCACCAGACTGAACTGCGCCCCCCGGGCATCCGCCCACATCGCCTTGAATTCCGTGCGCAAATCGCCAGCCAGGCGCAACTTCCGCGCCGTCCGGTTCACCGCCTCATCGAGCGATCCCCCCAGGCCGAGCACGGACGCCCGCCAGAATCCGCTGACCACCAGCAACAAGGTCAACATCGCGCCGAAGCAGATCAACGTCCGCTGGCCAACCGTCAGGTTCCTGCACAGCCTCACAAAACCCTCCCGTCAGTCGTCTCATCGGCGGTTGAGGGGAAGTTCTGAGAGAAATGGCGAAAATCAGTATTTTGGAACCGACGAATCCACGGTGTCGCTCCACTCCAGGATTCCGCCGCGCATGTTCAACACCCGTCCGAAACCGCTCTCCCGCAGTAATGCAGCCGCTTTCGCGCTCCGGACGCCGCTCTTGCAGTGGACCACCACCTCCTCGGAGGGATCCAGTTCGGCAAGCCGTTTGGGCAGTTCTCCCAAGGGAATCAGCCGCGCTTCCCCGATCCGGCAGATCTGGTGTTCATGCACCTCGCGCACGTCGATGAACTGAAACCGTTCACCCCGGTCCAGCCGCGCTTTGACCTCCACTGGGCTGATTTCCAGGCCGGCCAGCGGCGATTCCGGCGCCTGTTTCGGAATCCCGCAGAACTCCTGATAGTCGATCAACCCCTTGATTTTTGAACACTTGCCCGGCGGGCACTCCGGATCCCGCCGCAGTTTCAGCTCGCGAAACTTCATCGCCAGGGCGTCGTACAGCATCAGCCGCCCCTTCAGCGTCTCCCCTTCGCCCAGAATCAGCTTCACCACCTCGGTCGCCTGAATCAGCCCGATCACTCCCGGCAGAATCCCCAGCACTCCGCCCTCGGCGCACGACGGCACCAGCCCCGGCGGTGGAGGCTCCGGATACAGACACCGGTAGCACGGTCCGTCTTCTGTCCCAAATACCGACGCCTGCCCCTCGAAGCGGAAGATCGACCCGTAAACGTTCGGCTTGCCCAGCAGCACACAGGCGTCGTTCACCAGATAGCGCGTCGGAAAATTGTCCGTTCCATCGGCCACAATGTCGTAGTATTTGACGATTTCTAGCGCATTTTCGCTCGTCAGAGGCGCATCATGGCGCACATAACGGACATGCGGATTCAGATCCGTCAGCGTCTCAATGGCGGAATCAAGCTTCTTCTTCCCCAGATCCCGAGTCCCGTGAATCACCTGCCGCTGCAGGTTTGAATCGTCCACGACGTCAAAATCCACCAGGCCCAACGTGCCCACGCCCGCGGCCGCCAGATACAGCGCAAGCGGCGACCCCAGCCCCCCGGTTCCCACCAGCAGAACCTTCGCCTGCTTCAGCTTCAACTGCCCCGCCATGCCCACTTCGGGCATGATCAGGTGCCGGGAATAACGGCGGATCTCCTCCGCGCTCAACGAGTTCGGGTCCGTCACGCTACCGGCCTCCGCCAGCGATGCTCGGCACGATCGACAAAGTGTCCCCCTCGGCTACAGCCGACGATTCCCGGTCCAGATACCGGATGTCTTCGTCGTTCAAATACACATTGACGAAGCTCCGCAGCTTGCCTTCATCGTTGTACAGGTGCTTTTTCAGGTCGCTGTGCGCCGAGGTCAGCGCCGCCAGCGCCTCGCCGACGGTCGCTCCGGCCACGTCTACCTCTTTGGCGCCTCCGGCGTACTGCCGCAGCGGTGTCGGAATCAGAATCTTCGCCATTGTGTTCCACTATCTCCTTCATTCAGGGAGGTTTAGCTGCTCCTCGTCCGCCCGCGTCCGCTCCTCGTCCGCCCGGAAGCAGGCAGCGCCCGCCACCTCCCCATTCCGGACCGAAACGACTACATTCGAGTACCACGGCCAGGAATTCGCCAGATCCGTCGCCGAAAAATAGGCCTCGTCATCCGGATGTGAGTGAAAGAATCCAAGCACTTCCAGATCCTCCACCCGCGCCCTCTTCTGCGCGGCAAGCTGGTCGCCCGGATCGATGAAGAACCGGTCCCGCTGATCACCGTCGTATGCATTCCGGCAGGGAATGGCTACCGTAGCCGTCCGCACATCTTCATCAGCAGGATCCAGATGCCCCAACAGGACGCCGCAGCACTCCCTCGGATACTCCGCGCGGGCATGCTCCACCATCGCGCTCCATGCCCCGGCATTCAGAGTCAACATGGGCAACCGTCCAGACAATTACATCCCATCTCGACCAAGTTTACCAAGATTCGGGTGAATCAGCTGGCCGGTTGACCCATCACGATCTTTCGCTCCCGCCGCAGCGCCATGTTGGCCATGTGCGGACCCGCCACGGCCGCCGCCGCCACTTCGATCGGGCAGTTGGGCTCCTGCCGCGATCGCAGGCAGTCCAGAAAATTCTGCTGATGGGCTTCCGGACTGTCCGTGTCGGGGACTTCCGCGATCAACTCGGGCTTCTGATTGTATGTCCACGGCTCGCGCATCAACCCGCCATCGCGATACAGCCGGTAACCCCGTCGATCCATGAACATCGTCGCCTTTTCACCCATGAAGGTGATGGACCAATCGTGTTCATGCGTCGAACGGTAGTTCAGAGTCCAGGTGGCCAGAAATTCGGGGTACTCGAAGACAGCCGAAAAGACATTGGGGACCTCGGCTCCAGGCACGCGCGTCACCTGCCCCTGGCAGACCGCCGATTTCGGTGCCCCCTGGCCCGTCATCCACTGCACAACGTCCATCAAATGGGTCCCCTGATCGGTCATGTTGCCGCCCGAATAATCCCAGAATCCCCGCCACCACCGGAATCGCATCGGCTCCAGGTCGCGTTTCGGCGCCGGTCCAAGAAACAGGTCCCAGTCGAGTTTGCCTTCGAGCGGCGCATTGACCAAGGGCAGATCGAAGTGCCAGTTCCACATCGCCTTCACCATCGTGACGGGGCCCAACGTGCCGTCGTCAATCACCTTCTTGGCCTGCCGGATGAAGCCCATGCTGCGGCGCTGCATACCGATCTGCACCACCTGCTTCCGCGAACGGACCATCTGGACCATCCTCTGGCTCTCTTCAATGTTCATCGACAGAGGCTTTTCGAGATAGACATCCTTGCCGGCGGCAAGAGAGGCTTCCAGCATCGGGGCATGCTGGTGGTCGGGCGAGGCGATGACGACGAAGTCGAGTCCCTTCTGCTCGAGCAAAGCCCGGTAGTCGATGTGCGTTTTGACGTCGCCGGGAGTCATTTCCCGCGCCATCGCCAGATAAGGCTCATAGACGTCACAGAGGGCGAGACAGCGCGCACCCAGCTTCATGAAGGAACGGTGCAGCCCGCGCCCGCGATTACCGGTCGCAATGAGCCCGTAAGCAGGCTTGTCATTGGCCCCGAAGGCGGAGGCGGGGACGAACAGAGGGCGTGGACGACGCCGCGGCT
>DNFG01000522.1 GCA_003487005.1 Bryobacterales bacterium | reverse complement strand
CTCCTGCCCCTGCCCGTGGTCTTCCCCGCCTTCCGCTCCGCCGAGTGGCCCCGCCGCCTCGTCTGGGCCTGGGTCGCCACCGGCGCCGCCGCCGGCGCCTGGGGCCTCGTCCAGTTCTGGCTCAAATGGACCCGCGCCCAGGCCGCCGGCCAGGAATTCTATGTCGCCTACGTCGCCGACCGCATCACCGGCTTCATGAGCCACTGGATGACCTTCAGCAGCCAGATGATGTTCGCCCTCCTCCTCGGAGCCGCCCTCTGGCTCTGGGGCGGCCTCCGTCCCCGCCTCCGCTGGACCGTCGCCGCCGCCCTCGCCGTCGTCGCCCTCGCCCTCGTCCTCGCCATGACCCGCGGCATCTGGATCGCCGCCTTCTGCGGCCTCGTCTACCTCGTCTGGTGCTGGCGCCGCTGGGCCGTCGTCGCCCTCCCTGTTCTCGCCCTCCTCGCCGTCCTCGCCGGCCCCGAAAGCCTTCGCATGCGCGTCGTCTCCCTCGTCCAACCCCGCGGCGAGATGGATTCCAACATGCACCGCGTCGTCAGTTGGCGCACCGGCATGGCTATGGTCCAGGCCCACCCCTGGCTCGGTGCCGGACCCGAACAGGTCCGCCTCTCCTTCGACAAATACGTCCCCGCCGATATCCCCCGCCCCCTCCCCATCGGTTTCTACGGCCACCTCCACAACATCTACCTCCAGTTCGCCGCCGAACGCGGCATCCCCGCCATGCTCGCCATCATCTCCGTGTTTCTCTGGGCCCTCTGGCGCTGGCGCGCCTCCACCACCTGGCTCGCCCGCGGCGGCATCGCCATTATCATTGGCGTCCTCGTCACCGGCCTCTTCGAACACAACCTCGGCGATAGCGAAATCCTCATGATGACCCTCGCCGCCCTCGCCGCCGTCGAATCCGCCCGCCTCCACCAAGATGTCCTCCCTGCGTGACCGTTCCATCATCGTCGCCGGTGGCGCCGGCGGACTCGGCGCTGCTTGCGTCCGCCTTCTCGCCGCCGAGGGCGCCCGCGTCGTCGCCAGCTATCTCCACAACGCCGCCCGCGCCGCTGCCCTCAGTGATCTCGCCACCATCATTCAGGCCGACCTGACCCTCGCCGAAGACCGCGCCCGCCTCCTCGACGCCGCCCCCGCCCTCTACGGCCTCGTCATCTACGCCGGCATGGCCGCCCGCCGCGACGACCTCCTCGAACAGTCCCTCGCCGTCAACTTCACCGGCCCCCTCCGCCTCGCCCGCGAAGCCGCGGCCCGCATGCGCGCCGCCGGCGCCCCCGGTGCCATCGTCTTCATCGCCTCCATGCAGGCTGGCGATGTCTTCCCCAACTCGACCCCCTACAGCGCCCCCAAAGCCGCCCTCGTCCACGCCGCGCGCGTCCTCGCCAAAGAATGTCGCGGCCCCGGCGAGGTCCGCGTCAATGTCGTCAGCCCCGGCGTCATGGAAGCCGGCGTCGCCCTCGAATCCATCGCCGCCGGCAAGTATCAACCCTTCCTCGACAGTGGCGCCATCCCCCGCTACGGCCGCCCCGAGGACGCCGCCCGCGCCGTCCGCCTCCTTCTCGAACCCGACTGCTACATCACCGGCCAGGTGCTGACCGTCGACGGCGGCCTGACCCTCTAGCCGCCGCCCCCTCCCCTCTGTGCTATCCTCGCCCACAGTCTGAATGGGCTCGAGGAGACTGCATGAACGCAACCACCACCACCACTGCCGGCGATCGCCAGGCCATCGAACAGGTCATCCAGCAATACATCGACGGCGGAATTTCCGGCCGCGGCGCCGACATGAAACCCGCCTTCCATGACGGCGCCACCATCTTCGGCTACCTCGGTCCCGATTTCATCGGCAGCCCCATTCAGGGCCTCTTCGACTGGGTCGACCAGAATCCCCCCGCGACTGGCCTGCAATCCTCTATCGCCGCCATCGACATTGCCGGAACCGTCGCCCTCGTCAGGCTCGAACTCGATAACTGGGGCGGCCACCGCTTCACCGACATGTTCACCCTGCTCAAAGTCGACGGCGAATGGAAGATCATCAGCAAGGTCTTCCATCTCCACCCCTGATCCGGTTCGCCCCGATCCCCTCTGCCCCTGTCCCCCCGCCTCCAGTCCGGGTACAATGTCGCTAACCATTCAGTCCATTGGAGGCACCATGACCGAAGCCAGACGGGAGTTTCTGAAAGCCGCCCTGCTGGGCGCGGGCATCGCCGTCGCGCCCGGATGCAGCACCCCGGCGCCCGGTGAACTGGGCCTCCCCGGCCCCTTCCCCGGCCGCGTCGTCGGCGTCGATCACCCCGGTTGTGTCCGCAACCGTGTTTACGACCGCGCCGCCATCCGCTCCATCATGCAGAAGGGCATGATGGAACTGACCGGCGCCCCCTCGCCCACCGACGCCTGGCGCGTCTTCTTCTCCCCCACCGACGTCGTCGGCATCAAACTCAACCCCGTCGGCCGCCCCTTCGTCATCTCCGCCCCCGAGGTCTTCCTCGAGATCGTCGATGGCCTCAAATCCGCCGGCGTCAAGCCCTCCAACATCATCGCCTACGACCGCTACAAAGGCGAGTTCATCCAGGCCGGCTTCGACAAATGGCTCCCCGATGGCGTCCGCTGGACCTGGGGCACCGACAAACAGCACCCCCTTCAACTCGACATGGACATGTACGACGAGACCCAGTACGTCGAACTCCCCGTCGTCCTGCCCCGCGCCGATGCCGCCAACCCCCACCATCGCCGCAGCTATCTCGCCAAGTTCATCACCCAGGACGTCAACAAGATGGTCAACCTCTGCGTCCTCAAACACCACCAGTCCGCCGGCGTCACCCTCGCCCTCAAGAACCTCTCCCACGGCCTCGTCAACAACGTCAGCCGCAGCCACTCCACCCGCACGCTCAACACCTGCGGCACCTTCATCCCCGCCATCGTCGATCACCCCGTCATCCGCCGCAAAGTCGTCCTCAACGTCCTCGACGGCGTCCTTGGCGCATACCATGGCGGCCCCGGCGGCAAAGTCGAAAAGTACGTCTGGGAACACAAGGCCATGTACTTCGCCACCGACCCCGTCGCTCTCGACAAAACCGGCTGGAAGGTCATCGACGGCGTCCTTGGCGCATACC
>DNFG01000387.1:9148-12466 GCA_003487005.1 Bryobacterales bacterium | reverse complement strand
CCCCCTTCCCCCCCCCGACGCTCTCCCGATCTACCTTCCGAGGAGGTAAAGGAGCCGCCCTGGGCGTCGCCGAGGCGGGTCCAGCCGCGGACGAGTTCACCCTGGAGTTGGGGGTCATTCGCAGCCTGGGGGGCGAGGCGCGCGAGGTAGGAGAGGGCGGACTGGACGAGGAGCCTTCGGGCGCGGGTGGCGCCGGGAGCGTCCTGGAGGGCGTCGTGGACTTCGACGAGCAGAGAGCCGGCGAGGCGGCGGGTTTCCAGGGCGTTCTGGCGCTGGTGGCGGGCGTCCTGGAGGGCGGTGACGGCGGCAGCGGCGAGTCCGGCGAAGGCGAGGGCGCCGGTGAAGGCGAGGGTGCGGTGGCGGCGGAGAAACTTGCGGGAGCGGTACCAGAGGGAGTCCTTGCGGGCACGGACGGGAAGGTGGTCGAGGTAGCGGCGGAGGTCGTCAGCGAATTCGGCGGCGGAGCCGTAGCGGCGTTCAGGCTCCTTGTGCATGGCGTGGAGGAGGATGGTGTCGAGGTCGCCAGAGAGGCGTTTGCGGAGGCTGGGGTCGAGGACGACGGCGCTGGGGGCGTCGGTGGGCTGTTCGCAGATGGCCTCTTCGACGGCGCGAGGGGAGTAGTGGAGGATGCGATGGGGTTTGGCGCCGGTGAGGAGTTCATAGAGGACGGCGCCGAGCGAGTAGATATCGCTGGCGATGGTGACGGCATCGCCGCGGACCTGCTCGGGAGAGGCGTAATCGGGGGTGAGTGGCGTGACGCCGGCGGCGGTCTCTTCGAAGTCGGAGTAGAGAAGTTTACAGATGCCGAAGTCGAGGAGCTTGACGGACCCGGAGGAATCGACGAGGATATTGCCGGGTTTGAGGTCCCGGTGGACGACGAACCGGCGGTGGGCATATTCGACGGCTTCGCAGACATCAAGGAAGAGGCGGATGCGGGAATCGAGGGTCAGGGCTTCCTGCTGGACATACTCGGTAATGCGGCGGCCGTCAATGTATTCCATGACGATGAAGGGGAGGCCGTCGGGGGTGGTGCCGCCATCGAGGAGGCGGGCGATGTGGGGGTGCTGGAAGGAAGCGAGGATCTGCCGTTCGCGGCGGAAGCGCTGAAGGAGGAAGTCGGTGTCCATGCCGGGGCGGACGAGTTTGATCGCGACCTGGGTGTCGTACTCGTCGTCGGCGCGGCGGGCGAGGTAGACAGAGCCCATGCCACCACGGCCGATTTCGCGGAGGAGTTCGTAGGGCCCGGCGCGGCGCTGGGCGGGCGGGGTCTGGACGGCGAGGGCGGCGGCGTGGGCGACTTTTCGCTCGATGAAGCCCTGCTGGCGCTGCTGATCGCTCTCGAGAAGGGATTCGACTTCGCGGAGGAGGGTGGGATCGTGGGCGCAGGCGTGGTCGAGGTAAGCGGAGCGTTCGGTGGGGGGCAGGTCGGCGGCTTCGGTGAAGAGGCGTTCGATTTCGCGCCAGCGGTCGGGGGGTGCGGGCATGGGGTCAGTGTTCCTCCGCGGTGAGTTCGCGATGGAGCCAAGCTTCGGCGAGGCGCTGTTCGCGGCCGACGGTGGCGACGGAGATGCCGAGGGCGCGGGCGGTTTCGTCGGCGCTGAGACCGCCGAAGAAGCGGAGTTCGATGACCTGGGCCTTGCGGGGGTCAACCTTTTCGAGTTGGGTGAGGGCGTCGCCAAGGGCGATGATTTCGGCGCTCTTCTGGGGGGCGAAGCAGATGGTGTCCTGGATGGCGACGGTGTGGGCGCGGGCGCCGCGCTTCTGGCTGAGGTGGCGGCGGGCGTGGTCGATGAGGATCTGGCGCATGAGGCGGGCGGCGACGCCATAGAAATGGGAGCGGGATTCCCAATCCGGCTGGCTGGAGCCGGTGAGGCGGAGCCAGGCTTCATGAACGAGGGCGGTGGGCTGGAGGGTTTCGGCGGTGCTTTCGCTGGCGAGGTAACGGCGGGCGAGGCGGCGCAGCTCCTGATAGACGAGGGGCGTGAGCATCGCCTCCGCGTCGCGGCTGCCATCCTTCCATTCAATGAGCAGACGAGTAACGGTATCCTGGCCGGGCATCCCGTGGACAGCCCCTCCGGCTGTCATGAAAAGAGTTTAATGGCAAACAGCCGCAATGCCAAGGGGTAGGGCCCGCGGGAGGAAGGAGGGACGCATTTCTGGTCATGCGTCCCGGGCTGACGAGGCGGGCGCGGACCCTCGGTTGCTCCAGGCGGGTATCCAGATCGTGTTCGCCGCCAGTCTTGAAGCGCCAGGATCACTCGCGTTGGTCCAGGGGGCGGCAATGTCAGACTCCCTGCCCACAGCGAAACCTCCTGCGATTCAAGGCGAACCCGCGGGAATGGTTGCCCCAATATGCAACCGCTCTGCTGCCAGCAAACGGGTCGCGTGAGACGAAAGTCAGCCAGCGGTAGAGGTTCGACAGGAATGGGTAAGCGGTTCCCCCCGGAAATGATTTATGCTCTCAACAGCAGAGAGGCGTCTCCATGAAACTGACCCGGGGCACTGCCCTGAAACTGATTTTGGCCGTGGTCCTGATGGCCGTGGCCGCCGCGGCGCAAACCGCCACGCCCACCCGCGCTCCGGATGTCCCTTACGTCCCGACCACCGAACCCGCCGTGGAGGCGATGCTGAAACTGGCGAAGGTGGGCCGGTCCGATGTGGTGTATGACCTGGGCTGCGGGGATGGGCGGATCGTGATCGCCGCCGCCCGGAAGTTCGGCGCGCGCGGGGTCGGCATTGACATCAACCCCGAACGGATCGCGGAAGCGCGGGCGAATGCCAAAAAGGCCGGGGTGGAGCACCTGGTGAAGTTCATCGAGCAGGATCTGTTCGAGGCCGATATCCGTGAGGCGAGCGTGGTGACGCTGTTCCTGTTGAACCACGTCAACATGAAGCTCAAACCCAAATTGCTCGCCGATTTGAAGCCGGGGACGCGGGTGGTGTCAAACACATTCGATATGGGCGACTGGAAGGCGGATGTGGAACAGTCACTCGACGACTCCGACGCCGGCTATCTGAGCAGCCACTTCTACCTCTGGATCATCCCGCGTCAAGGCGCGAAGTAGATCAGTAACGGAATTCTTGAGCCAGGACGCGCCCGGCGGCGTCGATGAGGATTTCGGCGGTGAAGCGGCCGTCCTCGGGGTCGCCGAAGCGGAGGTCGGTGGCGGTGACAACGGTGGCGCCTTCGGGGTGGCTGGCGGGGATGGCGCGCCAGAGCGGGGCGCGGGCAAAGCGCAGGAAGGCGCGGCCGGTTTCGGTGTTGCGAGCAGCGTCGAGCGCGGGGCTGGGTTCCGGCGAGGCGAACAGGCGTGCCGC
>DNFG01000387.1:0-8852 GCA_003487005.1 Bryobacterales bacterium | reverse complement strand
GCGAACAGGCGTGCCGCTTCGGCGTTGAATTCGCGCATCAGATCGACCTCGACGACGCGCCATCCGGCGCGGGTTTCGACCAGACCGCGCCAGCGAAGCGGATTGATGGGGCCGGGGACGGCGATCACCTGGCGGGGCGGTTGTCCCTGATAGACGCGGGCTTCGAGGACGGCTTCGGCGCGGCCATGGGTTTCGGCACGGACGCCGAAATAGATGCCCAGAATGACCAGGACGGCCCATGCGCCCGCACGGCCGCGCCCGCTTCTGGCGCCGATTTCACTCGAAACAAGGCGGGTGAGTGCCATGCCGGCGGCGCCTGCACCGAGGATGAGCCAGATCCAGACGTCAAAGATGAAGAGCCAATCAAGGTGGAACCAGCGGCTGGAAAAGGGCAGAGCGAGACGGACCCCATAGGCGTTGAGCCAGTCGAACAGCACGTGGCTGAGGACGGCGGCGAGGGAGCACAGGTAGGCGCCGGCCCATTCGCGGCGGCCGGGGTGCGCGCGGCGGGCAAGCCAGCGCCAGAGGGGCAAGGGCAACAGGGCGAGGAGGGGAACGAGCGCGAAGGAGTGGGAGAGGCCGCGGTGCTGGTCGAGGTAGAGGAGGGGGTCGCCGAGGCCGAGAACGAATTCGAGGTCGGGGACGTTGGCCGCGGCGACCATCAGCCATCCGGCCTGAGGGGTGAGACGGTTGAAGCCGGCCCGGCTGAGGATGATGCCCGAGAGCGCGTGGGTGAGGTTATCCATGGGGGAGGGAGAAGGCGTAGACCTGGGGGTGGCCGCTGCAGTCGCTGGTGAAAAAGACCCAGCGTTCGGAGGGGGAGAAGGCGGGGTGGGGGTGGCTGGACTGGGGTCCGTAGACGGTGTCGGTGGCGGTTTCCATCCAACTCAGGGCGGTCTGCCCGGCTTCGCTGCGGGCGCGGGCGAAGTCTTCGGCGAGGGCGTAGCGGGAGGTGCGCCATTGGGAACCGCCGCTGGAGGCGTGGGAGTGGCAGAGGAAGCGGGGCGTGCCGGAGGCGACGTCGATGAGGTGGAGTCCGCGGTCGGGGTGATTGGTGTCGCAGAGAACCTGGGTGCCGGCGCGATTGGGGGTGATGTGCCAGGCGTTGAATTCGCAGATGCGGGTGCGTTCGCGGGTGCGCCAGTCCATGCGCCAGAGGGAGTGGGGCCAGACGGTGTAGACGAGGTCGCCGGTCTGGCCCAGGAAGGTTTCATGGACGACGAACTCATCGTTCCCGTGGTGGTAAAGGCATTCGAGGTCGCGGCCATCGCGGCGGACGCGGTGCATGCGGGGGGCGGGATCGCCGGAGAATTCGATCCATTCGGGGTCGAGGGGGTGGAACTGGGGGTGGATCACGGTTCGGGGGAACTCGATGACATGCCAGCCCGCGCCATCGACGCCGCCCACGGCGATGCCGCTCGTGCCGCCGGATTTGATGGCGGCGGTGAGAAAGCGGGCATCGGCGGAGAGCGAAACTTCGCCGAGTTGGGCACCGGGAAAGGCGGCGATCCGGCGTTCGGCGAGGGTGTCGCGGTCGATGGCCCAGACCTCGCCGCCGCGCACGAAATAGACCACGTCGCCGCCGGGGTCGAAGGCGGGCGAGAAGGGGTGGATGGGCGGGCCGCCGGTCCACTGGCGGATGGGGCCATCGGGGAAGCCGTCGATGGAGTAGAGTTGGGCCGCACCGGAGCGGTTGCTGATGAACAGGAGTGTGTGTTCATCGGGGGAGAGGGGGCTCTGGAGGAAGTAGGTAGAATGGTTCACGGCCGGGGCGGCGGTGAGCGGGCGTGGCTGGCCTGACGCGGGAGGAGGAGCGGCCTCGGAGGGGGTGACGTCGCCTTTCATGGTCGAAAGATCAGGATATGCTGCCACGGGAGGTCATTCAACACGCGGTCGAAGGTGAAGCCTTCGTGTTCGAGTTCGAGGCGGGCCTCCTTGACGCTCATTTTGTGTTCTTCGCGGATGGGGACGGAGGGGTCCTCGCGGCGGTATTCGAGCAGGACGAGGCGTCCGCCGGGCTTCAGGGATTTGCGCAGAGTGCGGAGCATTTTCTGGGGTTCGGCGAACTCGTGGTACACGTCCACCATCAGGATGAGGTCACAGCAGGCGTCGGGCAGGCGGGGGTCGGTTTCGGTACCCTGTACGAGTTCGACGTTGGTGATCTTGCGGCTGGCCAGTTTGCGTTCGAGTAATTGCAGCATGCCGGGCTGGATGTCGTTGGCATAGACCTTGCCTTGCGGTCCCACTTCGCGCGAGAGGAGATAGGTATAGTAGCCCGATCCGGCGCCTACATCGGCTGCGACCATGCCGGGTTTGAGGCCCAGCAGTTTCACGGCTTTGCGGGGGTTCTCCTCGCGCTCCCGTTCTGCCCGTTCGAGCCACGGTGCGCCCGCGACACCCATGACGCCGGCGATCACGCGTCCCGAAACCGGGTGGCGGGCCTGACCCCATGCCACAGCCGGCCACAAGGCCGGCAGGAGGGTCAGTCCCGCCAGGATCATCCTCTTCATCCATCTGAGCGATTGCGTATTCGTTTCCATTTCGATACCTTTGCTATTGGTCAGATTCGGAGGTTGACTCAGATGTCTCTTTTTCGTAGCCGCTCCTGCCGCCTGGTGCTGGCGGTCGCGCTGGTCCTTGGGGGGACTGGCTGCTCCAGCGAATCCGGGCCTTCCACTCCTGAACGGGAAGTCAGTATGGGAACCCAGGTTGCCGTCGGTGGCCTGACCTACACCGTGATCGACCAGCGCTGGGCCGAGTCCCTCCCCTCTTCCACCGGCGCGCGCCTGCCGAAGGAGCGGTTCCTGATCATCGGGATTTCCGTCACCAACGGTGGGGGGGCGACGGCGGGCATTCCCTTGCTGACGCTGGTCGGTTCTGATGGTAAAGAATATCAGGAAGAGACGAAGGGCGACGGGATCTCCAACTGGCTCGGCTATATCCGGATCCTCGAACCGGCGGCGACGGAACATGGCCGGCTCCTGTTCGACGTTCCGCCAGGAGCGTACAAGCTCCGCGTGAGCAGTGGCGGCGAGCCGGAAGACGAAGTGACAGCCCTGGTCACGATCCCATTCCGCCTCGAAGCGCCCAGCAGCATCGGGGAAGACACCCTCACCCCGCCCGCGCAATAATGGAGGCGTGCTCCTTCCCGGCGCGCTCTGTTTCGGTCTGCTGCTGACGGCCGCCTTCGCGCAGAGGCCCGCTCCCCCTCCTGCCTCCACTTCAGGTCTGCGCCTGGCCAACATCACCTTCCACGACCGGCAGGAAGGCGCGGCCTCGATCCCCGAGGGCTACCAGTACCGCGCTGGTGAGCTGATGTTCTTTAGCTTCCGGATCGGCGGGTACACGGTCAAGAATGATCGCGCCGACCTCCGCTGGCAGCTGTTTGCCACCGATTCCGACGGTCTGCTCCTGTTCGACATCGAACGCGGGGCCATCCGGGAGGAGGTGACCCACGCGGACGAGCAGTGGCTTCCGCGAGTGGCCCTGACCCTCGCGCTTCCTCCCCAGCTCGCGCCCGGCCGGTACAGCCTCCGGATCCTTGTTTCCGATGAACTTGCGGGCAAGTCGATTGAACAAACGGTTGAATTCCAGGCTGGTGGACGGCCCATCCCGCGTCCGGATACCTTCTCCATCCTCGATGCAGGCTTCTATCGCGCCGAAACCGGAGGCAGTCCCCTGAATCCGGCCGTGTACCGCCAGGGGGACAGCCTCTTCTTCCGCTTCGAACTTGCCGGGTTCCAGCTCGGCGAGAAGAATCACTTTCATGTGGCGTATGGAGTCCGTCTGCTGCGCCCGTCCGGCAATCTCCTGTATGAACAACCCGATGCCGCCGAGGAATCCGGCGCACCGTTCTATCCGCAATACCTCCTCACGGGTGGAATGCACCTGACCCTGAGTTCAGACCTCACTCCGGGCGAGTACACCTTCATCCTCACCGCGGAAGACCGGGTCGGCCAGCGCAAAGCCCAACAGAGCCTCACATTTCTCGTGGAAAAGTAGCGTTGGGGGGAGAATAATCCCCTCCGGCGCGCACTATTCCTATGGATATGTCTCTTTTCCGAACGCGCAGCGCGGCCGTCTTCGGTATCGAAGGCCGCCCGGTCGATATCGAGGTCGACATTTATCATGCCGGCATGATCCGGGAGGTGGTGGTCGTCGGGATGCCGGACACCGCAGTCAAGGAGAGCCGGGAGCGCATCAAATCCGCGCTCATGAACTCGGGTTTCGGATTCCCGAACAAATCGGTCACCATCAATCTTGCACCCGCCAATGTGAGGAAAGAGGGCGCCGGGTTCGACCTGCCGGTCGCCATGGCGATTCTGGGCGCGATGGGCGCGGTATGCGGTTGCGGCGACCACCTGCTGGCCGGGGAACTCTCCCTCGATGGCGGACTCCGGCCGATCCGGGGCGCGCTGTCCATCGCCGTCTGCGCGCAGCGCCAGGGCATCAAGAGCCTGATCGTCCCCCGGGAGAATGCCGCCGAAGCCGCTGTGGTGGAAGGACTTTCCGTGTACGGGCTTTCCAGTCTGGCCGAGGCGGTGGCGCTGGTCAACAAACCCGGCGTCTTCGCCCCACTGGCTCCCACGAACTGCGAAGCCGCGCGTCTGGCCCAGGAAGCGGCTCTCGATTTCATTGACGTCCGCGGCCAGGCCGCCACCAAACGGGCCCTCGAAGTCGCCGCCGCCGGGGGACACAACGTGCTGATGGTCGGGCCCCCGGGTTCGGGCAAGACCATGCTGGCCAAGCGCCTCGCCGGCATCCTTCCCCCCTTGAGTTTTGCCGAGGCGCTGGAGACCACCCAGGTCCACAGCGTCGCCGGCGTGCTCGCCAAAGGCGCCGGCCTGATGGGCACCCGCCCGTTCCGGTCCCCTCACCACACGATTTCCGATGCGGGCCTGCTCGGCGGCGGTCCCAATATGCCCCGCCCCGGGGAGGTCTCGCTGGCGCACCACGGCGTGTTGTTTCTGGATGAACTCCCCGAATTTCCGCGCAATGTGCTGGAGCTGCTGCGGCAACCGCTCGAAGAGCGCTCGGTGACCATCGCGCGCGCCCAGATGACGCTCAGTTTTCCGGCCAATTTCATGCTGGTGGCCGCGATGAACCCCTGCAAATGCGGCTTCCACGGCGACCCCACCCGCGAATGCCGGTGTACCGGCACCCAGATCTCCCAATACCTCGGCAAGATCTCCGGCCCCTTGCTCGATCGCATCGACCTCCACGTCGAAGTCCCCGCCGTCCCCTTCCAGGAACTCCGCACAAAAGCCGCCGGCGCCTCCTCCGCCCAGATGCGGGAACGCGTCCTTGCCGCCCGTGAACTCCAGTCCGCCCGCGGCTTCATCAACGCCGAAATCCCGTCCAGCCAGATCCGCAGAATCTGCCCGCTCGACGACTCCGGCGAACGCACCCTGGAGTTGGCCGTCCGCCGCATGGGCTTCTCCGCCCGCGCCCACGACCGCATCCTCAAAGTCGCCCGCACCATCGCCGACCTCGCCAAAAGCGAAGACATCGCCGCCAAACATGTCGCCGAAGCCGTCCAGTACCGCTCGCTGGACCGCTCGTATTGGGGCTGAACCGCCCCCCGCCGCCGGTTCAGCTAGAATGACTGGTGTCATGGTCGAGATCCAGCCGATCCGTGTCGAAGTCGAACGCGAAGCCGATGGCCGCATTCTCGCGTCCGTCCCGGACCTCCCCGGCGTGATGGCCTACGGCCGCGACGAAACCGAAGCCATCCGCAAGGTCAAGTCCATCGCCCTGCAGGTTCTGGCAGACATGATCGAGAGCGGCGAGGATGTGCCCGAACCCCTCAAGGTGCTGTTTGCCGCGTGAGCGTCTGGCGGGCAGCCAAGGCCAGGCGGGTCTATTCCGCCTTGCTGCGCTTGGGCTGGACGTTGAAAAAGCAGGTCGGCTCCCATCGCAAACTCCAGCGCCCCGGCTGGCCTAACTTCACCTTCTGCTTCCATGACCAGGAGGAGGTGGGACCCGCGGCCTTGGCGAAGATCGGGAAGGACACGGGACTTCGCCCCGAGGATCTCTAGATGCGGACGTTCGCCATCGCGTTCCTTGTGGTCCGCAAAAACTCCATCTGCTTGTAGAATCAACGGGTTCCGGATGGTGCGGGTAACAACGTTACATGCGGCCAGCGCGATCCGATCGCCGTCAGGCAGCCTCCTTCTTCAGCCTGTATTCGTGGTGCAGCCCGCCGAGGACCGGAGTTGATGCGACTCGGTACCCGGCGGGAAGCTTGTGTCTGTGCGGGCCGGCCGGAACCTTGGCTTGGGGTGGTTCCGGAATTCCTGGCCCTAAGGCGGAATGTGGGCGGCCCCGGTTGTAATGGGTCACGAACTCACTCAGTAGCCTTCTGAGATGACGTTCGTTGAGCGGGATGAGGAAGTCGAGGCACTCCCGGCGAATCGTGCCGATCAATCGCTCGCAATGGGCATTCGACTTCGGCGCCCGGACTGGCGTCTTCAGCACGCGCAGGCCAAAGCCCTTCAACTCCGAATCCAGGTTGGCCGAAAATATCGAATCACGGTCATGGATCAGAAACCGATAGGGATGGTCATCCGCCAAACACTCGCGGAACTGCTGCAGCGTCCATTCCGCTGTGGGATGCGCCGTAACGTTGGTGTGGAGAATCCGCCGCGAGCCGACCTCCATGGCCACGAAGACGTACAGCACGCGCATCGATGCGGTCACGGAAACCATGAAGTCGCAGGCGACAATGCCCTTGGCGTGGTTGCGCACAAAGGTCGCCCAGCGCTGATTTGTCGCGCGTCCGCCCGGTGGCCGCAACCTGTCAAGGTATCTGCCGGCGGTCCGCGGCGAAACCCGGATACCCAGCTTGAGAGAGAGCTCGCTGGCAATTCTCTCCTCGCCCCAAGTCGCATTCGCCGTCGCCATCTCGCGAACCAGTTCGCGCAGGTTCTTCGGCAGAAGTGGCCGACCCAGCTTGCGCGACTTCCAATGCCAGAACGCCCGGAACGCCGTGCGATGCCATCCGATGAAGGTTTCCGACTTGACGATAACGAGGGTGTCACGCCAGTCGAAGAACCGCGCAAGGACGATCATCGACAGTCGCGTCAGCGCTGGAGCCTGTCGTGGCCGGGCTTTGCGTTCTTGAAAAAGGGCGAGTTGCTTGCGAAGGAACAGATTTTCGGCGATGAGTGCCGCGCGGCCAATGAAGAGCAGTCGGAGGAAGGCGATCAATCGCGATTTTACCGTGGCGGCTAGCGCTGAATTCTGACGGCGCCGAATGTCAGCGCCACGGCCCGAGCGCTTTCCACTCTTCTCGAAACGCTCTTCCGTCGGCAAGCGCAGCGACAACTGGTTCAAGGAACGCTTTGATCGCCGCAGCGACTTTCGCGAAGTCTTCCGGCGCACTCGTGAGATGGGCTTTCCTGATGAATGCGTGCCACTGCACCTGCTTGCCATTCTCTTGCGCAAAGGAAGGCTCGAAAACCGTGGGCGCAGTATGCATCGGGGTCCTTCGATTCTCGAACGTCCGCCGAATCGCCTGGCTCAGTTGCTCGCCATTGAAATCGAACGATTGGGACAGGACCCAGATGTCATAGAAGTCCTTCATCCGGCTGTTCAGAACGCCGAGCTTCACCATAGCGTGGAACTTCTCGGCGATGGCGCTCTCCATGGAGTAGCCTTTCAACACAGGCGCGGGGAGGCCAAGCAGACTGGGGTAGATCACCTCCGTCGGACCTGGGACGATCACGTCCCCGAATCCAATGTCCACCTGGATGTGCACACACGCGTTCCCCAGGGCTCCTTGCAGTCGGGCGCGCACCCCTTCGTATTCAGCCTCCTCCGTGATTCTCGCCGTGGTGACTGTCTCCCCATTGAAAATCATGCCGTCCGCCTCGACCTCGACCGCACAGGCCTCTCTCATTGCGTCGGCAATCCCGTCCAGGCTGTTGCCGAGTCTGCCGAGAAGATCGATGTCCATTGTGGGCCGCGAAGCCAACCCGCTCCATGCCGCGAACATCAGTGCCCCCTTGAGGATGAATTTCTCCGCGTGATGGCTCCTGGAGAGCCGGTAGATGAACCGCTCGATGGCGTAATGCTGCAGGATCTCATTGAAGGGGCGCGAGGATTCTCTGGCCTTGTTCAGAAGCCGCTGATGCACGGACGCGGCGGTGTTTCTCCGATCTGCCGTCATTACAGCAGCGCCTCGAGATAAGGACGTATGATCTTCGTCACCCGGCAAGCCACCGCATAGCGTAGGATGTCGTCCACCCGGACCGTCCTCGTCTCACGGTAGAAGCGAACAGCTTCCAGCGCCGTGTCGAGTCCGATCCGGTTCCGGAATTTGAAGCAGTCCGCAATGGTCTTCTCCGCGCTGTAGATCCGGACAGACATGCCATCGAGTTCGTGTCTCTCCACGCCCTCCGTGAATGCCTCTCCCGTGAACCGGTAGGTTCTGATCGGCGGGTAATCGAGGCGCGGTTCCTCCGCACCCCGGATCAGTGCGACATGGACCTCGTGAGGGATCTGCGTCGTGAGTCCGTGGTACGCGAGCGCGGAGATGAGGCAGATCACACCGCTGGGGACTCGGGCCGCGACGGTGACCAGGTCCGGATTGCCCAGCGGTGGTTCGCCGGCAAGCCTGTACACACCACGGCTGACCACCTCCAACAGTCCCTCGTCCCGCATGGCGTAGAAGGTGGCGGGATGAACGCCCGCGCGCAGCGCCTGCGACGTCCGGAGGATGCCGCCACGTTCCTTGAAGATGGTGACTTCCCTGGCGAACCTGGAGTCGTGACCCTCTCTGCCTGAGCGAATCATATTAACTACCGTCACTTATTTCTTTCTATTATCATTAAAAAAAAAAAAAAAAAACA
>DNFG01000228.1 GCA_003487005.1 Bryobacterales bacterium | reverse complement strand
CCCCCCCCCCCCCCCCGCCGTTTGTCCCATTCGTCCCGCCGGTCCCGTCCGCCCAATGGCCCACCGAGCGCTTCCACCTCTCGATCTCATCCGGCAGCGCGTACACCTGTGCGCGGTCCCCCGGCAGGCGATGCACCGGCAATCCCCGCGTCCGTTCCCACTGCTGCGCCGTCCGCGGCGTCACCGACAGATAACGCGCAATCTCCTTCCAGGTCTGGAGTTCAGCCCCGTGCGACACACCGGATGGACCATTGGCCATGGCTTGGCGCCCTTATTGGAAAGAATAGTATCAGATCTGAAAACCACGGATGCGCCCTCTCCGGCCCCCGGCGCTATCATGACAGTCATGCCGCGCCCCCGCCTGTTTCTGCTCGACAGCTTCAATCTCATCTTCCGCGCCTTCCACGCGCGGCAGCGGACCGGCGCCCCCCCCATGCGCACCTCCCGCGGCAGTTCCACCGAGGCCATTTACATCTTCTATTCCATGCTCCGCCGCCTCCGGAAGCAGTTCGATCCCCCCTTTCTCGCCGCCGTCTTTGAATCCGAAGGGCCCACCTTCCGCGACGAAGCCTTCCCCGCCTACAAAGCCACGCGCACCGAGACTCCGCCCGAACTCCTTGAACAAATTCCAATGATCGAGCAGATGCTCGCCGCCCTCCGCGTCCCTGTTCTCAAAGCCCCCGGCTTCGAGGCCGACGACGTCATCGGCGCCATGGCCCGCCGCGCCGCCGCCGAAGGCTTCGAACCCTGGATCGTCTCCAGCGACAAGGATATGCTCCAACTCGTCACCGACGAAGTCTTCATGCTCGATCCCATGAAGCAGGACACCCTCTACAACCCCGCCAAAGTCCGCGAGTTCAAGGGCGTCCCCCCGGAACGGATCGCCGACCTCCTCGCTCTCGTCGGCGATACCGCCGACAACATCCCCGGCGCTCCCGGCATCGGCGACAAAGGCGCCGTCGCCCTCCTCGAACAGTTCGGCTCCCTCGAAGCCCTGCTCGACCGCGCCGCCGAAGTCTCCCGCAAAAGCTATCGCGAAAGCCTCCAGAACCACCGCGAACAGATCGAACTCAGCAAACGTCTCGCCACCATCGATTGCAGCGTCCCCCTCGACGCCACCCCCGCCAGCCTCGAAGTCCGCGAACCCGATGCCGAAACGCTCACCGCGCTCTTCCGCGAGTGGGAGTTCTTCAGTTTCCTCAAGGAACTCGGCCTCGGCGCCGCCGCCGAGCCCCAGTCCTCCGAATCCGAACCCGAACCCGAGCCCTCCACCTTCGTCGTCTACGACTGGAAATCCCACCTCCGCGCCGGCGCAGTGCCGCCCGATCAACCCGTCGAAGACGTCCTCCTCTACGCCTTCCTGGTCCTCGCCGACCCCGGCGCCTGTGCCCTCGATTCGCTGATGGCCCGCTATCTCGAACAACCGGCCGAACCCGAACGCGCTCTGCCCCTCCTCGCCGCCAGACTCCGCCCCCAGGTCCAGGGCGATCTCCGCCGCGTCTACGACGAAATTGATCTCCCCCTCGCCCCCGTCCTCGCCCGGATGGAACAGGCCGGCATCCGCATCGAAACCGCCCAACTCGCCCGCCTGTCCGAACGGATGGACTCCGAAATCGGCCGCCTCACCGACGAAATCTTCGCCCTCGCCGGTCAACCCTTCAATATCAACTCCCCCCAGCAACTCGGCAAAATCCTCTTCGAGGACCTCGGTCTCCCCGCCCAGGGGCGCACCGGTAAGACCAAAAGCTACTCCACCGCCGCCGACGTCCTCGAAGCCCTCTCCGCCCACCATCCCATCGCCGCCAAAGTCCTTGAATACCGCCAGTTATCCAAACTCAAGGGCACTTACGTCGACGCCCTCCCCCAGTTGATCTCCCCCGAAGACCACCGCCTCCACACCACCTTCCACCCCGCCGGCGCCGCCACCGGGCGCCTCTCTTCCTCCAATCCCAACCTCCAGAACATCCCCATTCGCACTGAACTCGGCCGCGAAATCCGCGCCGCCTTCGTCCCCGAACCCGGCTGGACCCTGATCGTTGCCGACTACTCCCAGATCGAACTCCGCCTCCTCGCCCACTTCTCCGGCGACCCCGTCCTCGTCGAGGCCTTCCGCCAGAACGAGGACATCCACACCCGGACCGCCGCCGAGGTCTTCGGCGTCCCCCCCCTGATGGTCACCCCCGAAATGCGCCGCAATGCCAAGGCCGTCAACTTCGGCATCGTCTATGGACAGACCGCCTTCGGCCTCGCTTCCCAACTGGGCGTCCCCCGCGATGTCGCCGAACGCTACATCCACGGCTACTTTGAACGCTACGCCGGCGTCCGCAAATGGATCGACCAGACCGTCGAGGAGGTCCGCCAGTCCGGCTTCACCCTCACGCTTCATGGCCGCCGCCGGCCCATCCCCGATATCAACGCCCGCAACCCCAACGCCCGCAACTTCGCCGAGCGGACCGCCGTCAATACCCCCCTCCAGGGCACCGCCGCCGACCTCATCAAAATCGCCATGATCGCCATCGACCGCGACCTCCGCGAACAGAAGATGCAGACCCGGATGCTCCTCCAGGTCCACGACGAACTCGTCCTCGAAGCCCCGCCCGACGAGGCCGCCGAAGCCGCCCGCCTCGTCAAATCCCGCCTCGAGTCCGCCGCCCGCCTCAAAGTCCCTCTGCTCGCCGAAACCGGCGCCGGCCCGAACTGGCGCGACGCCAAATAACTTTACCGCGCCGTCCGGATCGCCTAGAATGGGGAACGCCCAGGGGCCAGGATTCACCCAAGGAGATGTCGATGACCGCACAGGAAGCCCGCTTGATCGCCGAATTCGTGCTCGGCGACTTTGAATACGAAATGCAGACCACGCTCCGCGTGCTCGAAGCCGTCCCCGCGGACGGCCTCAACTACCAACCCGACCCCAAGTCCAAAACCGCCCTCGGCCTGCTCCGCCACCTTCCGCTCGAAGACGAGTGGCTCCTCAACTCAGTCGCCGACGGCGCCTTCGTCCCTCCGCCTGACGATTCCGATTCCTGCGGCATCATGGACGCCGCCGGCGCCGTCGCCCGCTACAAGGAAAAGGTCCCCGCCGCCATCGCCCGCGTCCGCGCCCTTCCCGATGACCACCTGGTTCGCGAAGTGGACATGTTCGGCATGATCACCCTCCCCGCCGTCAACTTCCTCTCGCTTGCCCTCAAACACTCCGTCCACCACCGCGGCCAGTTGTCCTCGTATCTCCGCGCCGCCGGCGGCAAAGTCCCCTCGATTTATGGTCCTAGCGCCGATTCCCAGTAGTCCGGACACCCCCTCGCGCCCGCTGTTTCCGATGTAACCGGACCCGGCGGGCCGGCATCTATCTGGGTGCTAGACTGACAGTTGTCGAAATTGCACAGGAGAACCAATCCGTGAGCGACTACCAGAACCCCTACCAGCCCAGCCAGCCGCCCCAGCAGCAGCCCACCTACACGATCCCCGCCTCCGATGGCGGCTCCGGCGTGAAGATGGCCATCCTGTTCGGCGCCGTGCTCGCTCTAATCGCCGCCAATGTCTACCTCTTCCTTCAGATCGATGGACTGAAGCAGCAGATGGCGCAGGGCCAGCAGGTCCTGGTCGATGAACTCGGCAAAGTCCGCGAAACCAACACCGTCTCCGCCGCCGCCGCCCGTCAGAAGGTGGACTCACTGCGCGACGAACTCGAAGCCGCCCGCCGCCAGCAGCAGATGGCCGTCGGTCAGGCCAAAGTCGATGCCACCCGCCACGCCGAAGACCTCGCCCGCAAACTCGAACAGCAGCAGCGCGCCGTCGAACAGGCCGTCCGCAGCGAAATCAAGGAAGTCGAACAGACCGCCTCCAATCGAATCGGCGAAGTCTCCACCGAAGTCAGCACCGTTCGCACCGAAGTCTCCAACACCAAGGGCGAACTCGATCGCACCATCGCCAGCCTCAAGAGCGTCGCCGGCGACCTCGGCGTCCAGAGCGGCCTCATCGCCACCAACTCCACCGAACTCTCCGCCCTCAAGGCTCTCGGCGAACGCAACTACTTCGAGTTCAACCTCACCAAGACCAAACAGCCCCAGCGCGTCGGCGACATCCTCGTCCAGCTCAAAAAGGCCGACCAGAAGCGCAACCGCTACACCGTCGAAGTCATCGCCGACGACAAGAAAACCGAAAAGAAGGACCGCAACATCAACGAACCGGTCCAGTTCTACACCTCCAAGGCCCGCCAGCCTTACGAAATCGTTGTCAACACCGTCGGCAAGGACCGCATCCAGGGCTATCTCGCCACCCCCAAGGTCCAAATCGCCCGCTAGTTGTAAACTCCGCGATTCCTGAGCCGGAATCGGCGCTTTCCGCGCGTCTCTCTCTGTGGAGACAACCATGAAAGCACTGATCCCGGCTCTTTTTCTGGCCCTGCCCGCGCTGCTCGCCGCCTCCGGCCCCCCCATGCTGCCCCTCGAAACCGGCAACGTCTGGGTCTATCGCGAAAAAACCTCCGGCGAAACCAGGACCATCTCCGTCGGCACCGGTCTCGCCACCCTCGACGGCCGCCACTACTTCCACCTCCGCGGCTATGTCGACCAGCCTCTCTGGGTTCGCGAAGCCCCCAACGGCTCCCTCTACTACTTCAACGAGGAAACCGGCGCGGAAAACATCCTCACCTCTTTTGAAAGCGTCGACGGCGGCTGGGCCGAAGCCCCCTTCCGCACCTGCGACCAGGAATCCCAACCCGCCAAAGAGCGTCATCAACGCGCCCTCGTCCTCCAGTACCGCTCGTTCGGCTGCGCCGACGCCGGCATCCTCGAAGAACACTACGCCGAGAACATTGGCATGACCCGCCGCGTCGAACAATCCATCGCCGGCCCCCGCGTCTTTGAACTCGAATCCGCCCGCCTCGGCCGCCTGGTCCTCGCACCCCAGGACACCGGCCGCTTCCACCTCGAAACCCAGACCGCCGGCGAGAACGAACTGCTCGTCACTCTCCGCCTGATGACCGGCGCCGGCCACCCCGTCACCCTCCGCTTTCCCTCCGGGCAGGAGATCGAAATCACCCTCCGCGACGCCAGCGGCAACGTCGTCCGCCGCTGGTCCGACGGCCAGTTCTTCACCCAGGCCGAACACGAAGTCACCGTCGGCGGCCACCTCGCCTATGAAGAGCGCTTCCCGCTCAAGGACCGCTCCGGACAGCCCCTCCGGCCCGGCGAATATACCCTCGAAGGCGCCATCCTCGGCGGCGCCTTCGCCGCCACCATCACCTTCACCGTTTACGACTGGCTCTGATTCAGTCCTCCCACTCCTGTTCGACAAACGTCGATGTGAACGCCCGGTCCAGTAACTCCCCCGTTAACCGGTACTCCAGGCGCTCGAAGCGAATCATGTCGATCGCGTGGGTGATCAGATCGCGCGGATGGCACCGCCGCAGCTTTTTGCCTGTCCGGTGATAGTGCTTCTGCAGGAACGCATCCAGAACCGTGACATCCACTTCCAGTCCCTGTGACTGCGCGTACCGCTCGAAAATCGTGCAAAACTCCGCTTCCTTCGGGCTCCGCAGCAGCATCTTGTACTGAATCCGCCGCAGAAAGGCCTCGTCGCCCAACTGCTCCGGGCGCAGGTTCGTCGAGAAGATCAGAAAACACTCGAACGGCACCTGCGCCTTCCCCCCCGTCAGAAAACTCAGAAAATCCGTCCGCCGCTCCATCGGCACGATCCACCGGTTCAGCACCTCCGCCGGACTCACCCGCTGCCGCCCGAAATCGTCAATCAGATAGATCCCATTATTCGCCTTTAACTGAAACGGCGCGTCATACACCTTCGACGCCGGATTGAAGCTCAAGTCCAGCATCCCCAGCGTCAACTCGCCCCCCGATACGATGAACGGCCGCCGCGCCTTCAGCCACCGCCCGTCAAACCCCGCCTCCCGGTGAAACGCGCTGATCTCCGGTTCATCCTCGTCCAGCCGTTCGTGATAGATCGGGTCGTACATCTGGATGATCTGCCCCTGACACTCGATCGCGAACGGAATGTAAATCGGACTCGCCTCGATGTTGAACAGCGCCTCCGCCAGAAACGTCTTGCCATTGCCCGGCTGCCCGTAGATCAGAAACGACTTCCCCGAATTCACCGCCGGCCCGATCTGCGACATCACGTCTTCGGAGACCACCATGTGCCGGTACGCCTTCCGCAGCATCTCCGGCGTCAGCCAGTCCGCCTTGTTCCGCTGCATCTTCACGCCCACCACGTACTGCTCCAGCGGCACCGGCACCCGCCCCGCATACTGATTCGCCTCCAGATACTCCCGCGTCAGTTCCCGCCCCGCCTCGGTGAGCGAAAATACCGCGCTGATCGCACCCATCCCCAGCGAACTCTTCACCATCAACAGATGCTGCCGCTTCAGCCGCTCGATCATCGCCTCGATCACGCTGAAATTCAGCCCCAGCGACTGCCCCAGAACCCGCCCCGTCGTGTCGCCCCGGAAGAACAGCATCTTCAGCAGCAACTGCTCCACCAGCGACTCGGGTACGCCGAGTTCGTCCATCGTCTCGGGGACCGGCGGGACGAAAACGAAATCGGCCGGAATGGCGGATGTGGGCGGTGCTGGGGATGCGCTCATGAACTTGAGTTCCACTTCCAGTATTCCGGCCCCCTGCCCAGCCGGCAATGAGGCGATCCCCGCGACTCAGGACAATGACACCTTAGGACGTGATGGATAGACCCGTGCGCTGCTCAGTCAAAAGCCTGAGAGCCCGGCGGTACAAATGCAGCCCCAGCAGCGCTGCCCCCGCACCCGCGATCGTCATCGTGTGCCCCGCCGAATTCCACGAAAGCAGCGCCCGCAGCGACGCCTGCACATCCGCCGGGAACAGCCGCGGCACAATCACCACCAACAGCAGGATGAAGAAAAATCCGAGCCGCAGCAACTGCCGCGCCGTCACCACCGACTGCGTGCTCAACGCCAGCAACGCCCCCGCCGCCGCGCTCAGCCACGCTGCCCCCGCCGCCAGCACCCCCGCCCCGAATACCGTGAACACCGGCAGCGTCATCGCCCCCCCGGCCGTGTCGATCCGCGCCAGCGAGGCCCCGTAAATCAGCAGCCAGCACAACCAGCCCCACAGCGTCGCCGCCAGCAGTTTGCCCAGCACCACCGGCGCGTCCCCGCCCGTCCAGTTGATCAGAAACTGGCGCTCCCGCTCGCCCCCGAAGCCCTGCGCGGCGAACGATCCGCCGAACAGTACGGCCAGGGCAGTGTAAAAGACGTGGTAGATGGGATCGAGGAAAGCCGTGCCGAGGCGGGCCGGAATCAGCGTCCCCAGCAGCGCCAGGGCGGGCAGAAGTAACAGGCCCCGCGCACCGCCGGCCCGCGGCAGCGCCCGGCGCAGTTCATCCTGAAAGGCAGTCGTCGTAGTCACTGCTGCCATTGTATGCCGCGGCGCGCGGGCCTCAACCCCGGCCGGGCAACAGCGAGAAATACTCCGCCAGCTTCTTCTTCGACTCCGTCTTCGCCTTCGGCGAGGCCTCCGCTTTGTCGCCCAGCGTCCGCAGCGCGAATGAGGCGAACTGCTTGCCCAACTCCGAGGCTGGCTCCACCGCCCGCCCCGCCTGCAAAGCCCGGTGGACCCCCTGATAGTCGTTCGGAAATGCCATCGACACCGGCACCCCCAGCAGACCCTCGATCTGGTCCTTGCCGATCACCGCCCGGCGGTGATTCCGGTTCAGCAGCACCGTCACCCGCTCCGCCAGTTCCAGTTGCTGCAGAAAAGTCAGCTTCTCCCGCGCCAGGTGCAGCGAGGGAATCTCGGGCGTCACCACCAGGAAGATCTGCTTCGACTCCTGCATCACCTCCAGGGAATACCGCTCCAGGTTCCCCGAGACGTCCACGCACACCGCGGCGTAGTTCCGGCGGGCAAACTCCATCAGCGCCTGCACCTGCGCGCTGTTGATCCGGAAATCGGGGTTTAATCGTCCCGAATGCAGGATCTCCAGGTTCTGCCTCCGGGTGATCAGCCGTTCCCACAGTGATTCGTCCAGATGGTGCGAGTTTTCCGCCGCTTCGATGATGCTGTGCAGATTCGTGATCTTCAGCAGGAACCCGACGATCCCCGAACTCAAATCCATGTCCAGCAACAGCGCCTTCCGGCGCGCGCCGACCGAACGGCCCATCGCAATCGCCGCGTTCACCGCCACGGTCGATGTGCCCACCCCTGGCTTCGAAGGCAGAAATGTATAGATGTGGCCGATCTCCGACGGTCCCGCCGGCTGCTTCGCCGCCAGTTGCTCCACCCGGCCCAGCGCCTCGAAGACCGCCCCTACCTGAAACGGAGCCGACAGAAACTCCCGGACACCCGTCCGCACCAGTTGGATCAACACCGAAGCATCCGCGTGCGAACTCACTGCCACGATCGGCAGGCCCGGCATGTGCTCCTCCACCAGGTGCACCGCCGCCAGCGCCTTGTCCACCTGCTCCGTGCTGATCAGCAGCACCTCCGGCGTGTGCGCCCTCAAAACGCGCAGCAGTTCCAGATTCTCGGGATAGCGGTCGAGATCGCGGACTACGTCCACCTGCCGCGTCTCCTGCAAGACCTCCTGCAGGCTGCCGGCCAGCGTCGAGTCCGGGCAAATCATTAATCCCCGCAACATAGGGCGTCTTCTCCGTCCATTCTCAGAGTAGGGGGGAAGACTGGAGTCACACAATCCAGCGATGTGCTTAGGTGAAACGGAAATCACCTAGCCGGAATCAGGCGAAAGCGCTGTCGGACTAAGCGGATCACCCGAGTCAGCGGAGCCCCATTGCACCATCTAACATAGAGATATGCCGGAGACTGAGGTAAAGTATCTTCGCGCTCTCTTCGACAGCCTCGAAGTTGCTGCCGTCATCCTGAATGATCAGTCCGCGAATCTGGCCTCCAACGAGGCTGCCTGCCTGCTTCTCGGGGAGTCCGCGGACGAGTTGCGCGGCCGGACCCTGGCCGACACCGTACCCGCGGAGGACCTTGTCCTCATTGCAACTCAGTGGCAAACTCTTCTTCGGGACGGTTCCCTCAGCGGAATGGCCCGGATCGTGCGCAAGGACGGGGAGATCCTCTCCATCCACTACGATGCGAGGGCCAATATCGCTCCCGGAATCCACTGTGTCCTGTTTAGCCCGGAAGAACCGCCGGAGCCGCACGAGGCGGATGAACTCCTTGTCATGTGTGCCTGGACCAAACGCGTGAAATCCGGCGAACAGTGGCTCCCCGTCGAGGAGTTCCTGATGGAGCGCCTCGGTGTCCGGATCAGCCACGGCATCTGCCCCGAGGCACTGAGGAAGTTATAGCTGCCTCCCCCCGGCTCAAGCTGCCGGCCCATAGTCGCGGATCTTCATCGAAACCCCGCCCTTCAATGCGGACTGATGGGCAATGATGCCCGGCAGTGTGTACGCGATCGCCTCCCAGATGTGGACCGCCGGGTGGCGGTCCTCCCGGATCGCACTGATGAACTCGTGGGTGAGAAACGTGTGCGAATTGCCGTGCCCGGTCTTGACGCGCATCGGTTCCGGGAGGCGGTCGAAGTAATCGGGATCGTTGGCCGGACGGATCTCCACCTTCCCGGCCGGGTAGTTGTTGGAATCGAGTTCGGTGCGGCCGTCCTTCGCGATCCGGACGATCGTGTCGGGTGAGCCTTCGGGCCGGTGCATGAAATAGGACATCCGGTCCCCGAGAAACTGCCCGCGCTCCACCACGCCGGCGGCGGCATGCCAGTAGACCGCCACCCGGGCGGCATGGCCGCCGGAAGTCTTGAAGAAGGCCGTCTCGTTCCAGAACGGGTTCTTGTACCGGTTCGACCGGAGGATGACGTGGTTGTCGCCCCAACCCGTCGCCGTGACCTCCGTCAGCCGTTCCCCCATCACCGGAACGATCATCCCCGTGCAGTGCGTCGGGTACAGCATCGGGGGATAGCCGTGGCGCCAGGTGGGCGTGCCGTCGGGATTGTGCATCAGGTCAATCAGCCCTTCATGGTGATACTCGGATTCGGCATAAAAGAGCGTGCCAAATTCCCCCGCGGCGGCCATTTCGCGGCAGCGGATGACCGGCGCGAGGTAATAGCTGGTCTCCGCCATCATGTACTTGAGCCCGGTGGAGCGGACCGTCGCGAGGATCTCCTCGAGTTCTTCGACGCTCAGGCCGGCGGGGACGGCGGAGATGACGTGCTTGCCGGCTTTGAGCGCGGCGATGGCCATTTCGGCGTGTAGCGGAGCGGGCGTGAAGACGCCGACGGCATCCAGTTGGGGATGCTTCAGCAGCGCATCGAAGGACTTGTACGTATTCGGGCAGCGGTAAATCGTGGCGAGGCGGTCCAGCGGGGCATCGGCGATGTCGCAAACGGCGGCAACTTCACAGCCGGGGTCCAGATGCCACTGGAACGTGGCGCCGAAGCGCCCCCCGGCGATGCCGATCCGGACTCTGGACGGCTGGGCGCGAAGGCCGGGCAACACGGCGGCGGCGGAAACGAGGGCGCGGCGGGTCAGGGTGGACATGGCTGGGACCATGTTACCGGGTTGCGCCGTCGCTAGCGGGGGCGGGGTTCCATGAAACGTCCGGCAACGGCGCCCATCAGCGCGCCGGCGCCCGCGGCGGCAAGCCCGAAACCCGAGGCCAAAACGATTTCGATCGGCCACAGATTATGGGTTGTGGGGTCTTTCATCGTGTCGGCGGCCACTCGCAGGAAGAAGACCGCGGGCACGGTCGACGCAAAGATCAGGACAATGCGCCAGAAGGTCGAGGCGCGGTACGCGCGGAACACAAGAGCCGCGAGAGAGACCGAGAGCAATCCCGGGACATAAAAGGAGAACGGGAGATCCCGGGCATTGTAAGGAGTGCTCCAGTAGGCGATTCCGGTCAGCAAAAAGCAGACGGCCCAGACAGCGGGGAAGTGCAGGAAGACAGGACGGTTCAAGGCCATGCCCGAATGGATGAAGCGGCCCGCGAGGAGGTTTCCCCGATTTCCAGGAACCCGTCCCACGCGCCGCCCCCCACTGTCCGACTGTCAAGGAGAGATCGGA
>DNFG01000415.1 GCA_003487005.1 Bryobacterales bacterium | reverse complement strand
TTGTCTGCCACCTGCCGGCCTGCCGGACCCGAAGCGGGGCAGGCACTACTGGTCTTTCACCTCCTTTTCGGGGGCAGGGGCGGTCCGCAACACGGTCTTCCCCTTGAGTTGCAGGCTGAGCGGTTCGGGCTCCTTCGGGGCGATGGGGATCAGACGCCATTCCCGGCGGTCGGCCGACTCGGACCAGTGGAAGCGATCCCAGAGATTATCCACGCCATCGAGTCCGGCTTTGAAGCGCATCCCGGAACTGACGGGGGCGACGAAGCGGAGGCGAATGGCACCGTCCGCGGCTTCGTCCACGGCCTCCAGTTCGGCTTCGTGGACGAGATCGGCGGAGGTGAACTGGAAGTCTCTTCCGGCGAAGGGTTCGCCGTCGAGGGCAGTGAGCGAAGCGCCCGCGGTGAGCACGATTGCCTCGTCCTCCGGCAAGGGTTCATCGGCCCGGAAGCGGAGCAATCGTCCATGCTCCAGGGAAAGGACTCCGTGCACGCGCCGGGACCCGATGCGCGCCCAGACGGTCTCTCCGTTCACCGACGCGGGATCGAGGGGCCGTGAAAACTCGATTTCGAGCACGGGGCGGCCGACCTCCTCTTCGGCGACGACGTACTTGCGGACCACCTCGAAGGCGGTGGGCCCGGCGCCGGCGGCGACATAGAACCGGCTCACGAAGCTCTGGTGCAGCGGGACACCATCGATGCTGAGGGCTGTGGAGAGCAGGAAGACGTCCACGCGCGCGCCGGGCTGGAACGGGCGGTCCGGCTTGTATCGCAATTGCCGTCCGGACGGGTTCAGTGTCACGGTGCCGCCGATCCACTCGCCGTCTTCCATGACCCGGAACGCGGCCGTGGTGGTGGGTACGTTCATCGGGCGGCTGAAATCGAGGGAGATCTCGAGGTCGCCGCTCTGCACCTGCCGGTGGTTCTCCGGGTTCACGGTATTGACTTGCGGCTGACCATAGCCCTCGGCATCGAGCGAAGTCCAGGTGAACTGCCGGGCGGCAAGGGGGTTGCCGGCCAGATCGGTGATGAGATCGCCGAGCAGGAGAGAGATGGTGGAATTGGGAGGGATCTGGGCGGCAAGCTCGATGCGGCGGGCGTCTTCGGAGAGAGTCGCGGTCGCGGAGAGCGCCGAAGTGCCCGCGAACAGGGCGAGCGCGCCGGGCTTGAGGATGACGGGTTCGGAGAACTGAAGGACGAAGCGGGTGTCCATCGCCCGGAGCGACCCGCCGGAGCCGGGGCTCACCCACTCGAGCCTGGGCGGTTCGGAGTCCGGCAGCGCAGCGGTGTGGAAGGAGAGCTGGTACAGACGGTCGACGCGGTTGCCGGCGAGGTCGGCGAGCGATGCCGGGACGGAGGAGACAGTCTGCCGGAGCGAGATGGAGATGCGGGTGGCGGCCGGCCACGCGGGATTGGGGTTCAGAAAGACATCCCGGCCATCGGCGGCCGCCGTCCCGGTGAAGCGCCATTGGAGGCCGGTTGCCTGCATTTCGACTTCGGGGGAGAGGGACCAGGGCTGGCGCATCAACTTGCTGAAACCGAGGCGGACGGGAGAGGCGGGGTTCACACCCACTTCTCCGGAAGCCGGCGTGGTGGAGAGCAACTGGGGCCGGGTGAGATCCGAGGCCGCTGCATCGGCGACGGTGAAGGAGGTTGCGAACGGGGCGCTGCGGTTCCCCGCGAAGTCCTCGAACGCGTCCACATCCATCCGGCACGCCGCCCCCCGGGGCAGGATGCCGGAGGCGCGGGAGAAGAGCAGCGGCAAACTGCTCTGTTCGAGCAGCCTGATTTCGTCGTTGTCGCAGAACAGTCGTACGGGGGCGTCGGGGCGCCGTGGCATGGGCCGGTCGAACACGACCCCGGCGAGAGCGTTGCGGGGGACGTCCGTGGCGCCGTTCGGAGGGACGGCGGTGACCCGCGGAGGATCATGCGCTTCGGCCGCGGCCGTGAAGCTCCAGGAGGTCTGCAGGGTATCGGCACAGCCGGTGCCGGCGAAGTCGCGCAGGCCGGCGCCCGTGATCCGGTAAACCTGACGCGGCTCCAGCGGGGTTTCGGGGACGAGCGTCGCGCCGAGGCCATCGGCGGCGAGCAGTATTCCGGCGGGCACCGGAGCATACATCCCGCCCGACCCCTCCACCAGCCTGTGGAGGCTGAGCCCGTTCAAGACCGTGGGCGGCGACATCGGCTTTGAGAAACTCAAGGTGATTCGCGCGTTGGCCGGGAGCGTCGTCGAGCCCGGCCCCTGGCAGACCGTAGGAGCGGCATCGGCGCGGGCGCCGGTCTGGAAAGCGGCTTGATGGCGTCCGTCCATCGGATTGCCCCAGATATCGCGAACGCCTTCCACGACGAGGCTGTATTCGGCGCCGGGAACGAGCATCCGTTCGGGGCGCAATTGCAGCATATTCTGCGGCCCCACTTGAGGGATGAGGCGAATGCGTTCGCCATCGCGCGAGAGCCGGATATCCGCGATCGAGCCGGTATCGACAGGCTCGTCGAAGCGGATCGTGATCTGTGCGTTGACAGGTACATCCCGCGTGCCGCCGGAAGGGAAGAAATCGAGCAGGCGTGGCGGTTCCGCGTCCTCCGCGATGGCCGTCGAGTAGGGGAAGTAGGTCGAGGAGCTGACGTTGCCACTGAGATCCCTCAGCCCGCGCAGGGAGAGGGCGAGCGCGGCGCCGCGGTCACGAATGCTGGCTGGCGTGTACACCGCGGAGAGAAGGTCATCGGCGACGGTGGCGTCCCAGGGTTCATGGAACCACGAGTTTTCGAGCACCGCGGCGACAGGATCGAGCGCTTCGGAGGAATCGATCGTGACGGGGGCATCAGGGGCGAGCAGACGATAGCCTCCCAACGTCGGCACGGCGGACGAACTGATCTGGGGGGGCTGGAAATCGAGGTTTCGGCCGGTGTGGAAGGTCCAATCGACCGGCTCGACCGGGCGGCCTTGCATGTCCTCCACGCCCTCCATCACGACGCGGTAACCGGTCTCGGGTCGCAGGGCCACCAGCGGGATGAGGCGGACGCCGGCCGCATTGACGAACTCGATGCGGACGGGGATCTCGCGTTCATCCTCCATGAGGCGCAATGTGCGGCGATTGACGGTCACCCGGTTGACGGATTCATCAAACAACAGGCTGACCAGGGAATTCAGGGGGAGGTTGGAACTTCCGGGCGGCGGAGCCACGCGCAGCGTGACGGGCCGGGCGTCGGGGCGGTGCCTGACCTGGAATGTGCCGAAGAACCCGAGCGGCCAACCCGCGGAATCGGCCCCCGAGACGGCGATCTGGTAGTTGCCGTCTACGAGCGGGATCTCAGGAATGACGCGCAGAATCCGCTCGCTACGCTGCGAGACGCGAAGGGGCACTTCCGTGGGAGCCTGCAGTCCAGGGGATGTCCGGAGGCTGAAGCGGACGATGCCGGGGTCGGCCGGCAAGGGAAATTCGAAGTCGAGCATGGGGAGGCGCGGCAGGGGAGTGAGAGCATCCACCGAGTGGCGGAGATCTGGGACAGCGGCCGCGGTGACGAATTCGGCGAGGGTCCGCAGGGACTCCAGCCTCCAGCGCTCGAAGAGAACGACCCTCGAAGACGGCGGGAAATCCCGGGCCGGACGGAAGGTGAGGGTGAAGCCGAGAGCACCCACCTCGAACTCGCCGGGCCATGGCACTCCATCGGCGGTGACGAGCGCCCAACGCTCGACACCGGCCGGGTCGATGGGGGCATCGAGGAAGACGGTGAACGGGTCTCCGGGCTCGATCGGCGACCCCTGCACGGGCCGGGACGCGGGCCTTCCGCCATAGTTCAGCAGCCCCGCCGGTTCAGGCTGGGGCCAGTACTCGAAGAAGCGCGGTTCGAGGGCGGCTCCACTCATGCTCCGGATGCCGTCCGAGGCGAACACCTTGACGGGGGCGGCGCCCGGCACGACGATGGTCGCCGACCGGTAGTCGTCCGAGAACGACGGCGTGAAATTGAGCCGGGGCGACCCGTCATCGACGAGCAGATTCCGGCTGTTCAGCGTGAGCGGATTGACCGGTTCCTGGAAGTTGAAAGTCAGTTCGAGATCCTGCCGCACCGCCACCACGCCGGGTTCGGGCGTGATGGACATGACGTGGAAGGTGCCGCCTTGGGCGTCCAGCGTCTTGAATTGCAGCCAGAGTGAGTGGCTGCGCGCCTGTTGATCGAGCACGGTGAGGGAGAGGGAGATCTGTACGCCCACGGGTAGCCGTTCCTCTGGGATGATCTCGACCATGCTGCCATCGACCGACGTGCGGAATGCCAGACCGGGACTGGTGTGGCCGCTGATTGCCAGCACGCCGCCGGGTAGGACACCGCCGACGGGGAGGTTGAAGTGGAGGCGGATGGACGTGCCGGGATCCACGTCCACGGCGCTGGACGCCGGTTCGTAACTGACCGGATTGAAGGCCGGGGCCGCCGCCGCCGAGGCGGCGGTCCTGAAGGTGAATGACCGGTCCGGCAGTGGATTCCCGGCCAGGTCGGCGAGGCCGCGCACCTGGACTTCGTACATCGTGTCCGGCTTGAGCAGTTGATCGGGGTTCAGGCGGATGCTGCGCGGGGTTCGGACGAACTGCGCGGCCACCTTCTCGCCCGCCCCGGTGATGGTGACTGGCTCCTGAACCAGGGCGGCGCCCATCTCCTCGGAGAATCCCAGTACGATCGCCGTGCCCGGATGCACATCCTGGGCGTCCGGAAGCGGGAGCGTCATCGTCAATACGGGCGGTTGCTCGTCGGCGGATTCCCGATAGCGGAGGTTGTAGTCCGAGACTGAGAGGGATTCGCCGCCGAGGTCCCACACGTTCGAGCGCAGGTTTCCCGCCCCCAGCTGGTACACGACCTTCGGCTTCAGCGGGGCTCGCGGCCGGAACAGAACTCCGGTCCCCTCCGCGAAGAATTCCACTTCCGCCTCCACCGCCTCCATCACGCCATTGACCGCCCCGGTGAATTCAGCGGCCAGGAGCGCGGAGACTGGATGCACCGGCTTGTTGAAGCGAAGGCGCGGCCAGGCATTCGCCGGAGCCGGAACCGTCTGGTGGGACGCGGGCGACGATTCGATCAGGAAGCCGCGGCGGATGTCCGGACCCGCGCCGGTGGTGAACTCCGCGCTGAATTCGGGCGCCGGGATGCCGTGCATGTCGGTCACGCCGGCCGGGATGGTCCACCGGCAGCGTGTCCGCGGCGGCAGGAGTTGGGAGAGGTTGAGTCCCAGAACGCGGCCCATGGCGCGGAATTCGACCTGCGCCGGGATTCGGTTGTCGCCGCAAGTCACTTGGCCGACTTCGCCGGTGATGCCGGTCCAGGCCTGCCGGTTGAACAGCACCTGGGGCCGCACGTTGGCGGGCACGTCTTCGGCTCCGTCGCCGGGATAGGCGGTGAGCACTTCGAAGCCCGTGCCGGGCGCGAGAGCCGTCAGGAGGATGCCTTCCTGAACCGGGCCACGGCCACCAACACCAGTGCGATCCAGCAGCTTTTCCGGATCGACGAGGATGCGGTGCAGGGTGGGCATCGTCCACGTGTTCACCAACGCAATCTGGGCCGAGAGACCGTCCGCGGCGAGCGTCACCGCAATCCCGGTCATTTGTCCGAGACGGTCCACCACGCGGATCGCCTGCTGCAGAGGCCGCGCGCTGGTGTTGCGCACCGGGCGGTTGAAGCGGACGTGGAACGGCCCGAACAGGGGGACGCCGACGGTGCCTGAGGCTGGGTCGAATGCCGCGACGCCGGGGGGATCCTCCGCCGGCCCCGCGCCGGTCGTGAACCCCGACTCGAAAGGCGCTCCCAGGGAAGGATGAGGCTCGACGCGGATCGTGTAGCTCGTCAGTGGCTGCAGCGGCTCCGCGGGCTTGTAAATGTCATCAATGCCGCCGGACTCGCGGCGGGTCTCCACCGCCTGCCCGTCCTGCCGCCGGAGCGTCACCGTCATCTGGGACGCCCAAGACGAGCCAGTCCCTACCACGACGACGCACGTGTCCACGGGCACCCCCGTCGCGTCTGGTCCGGGAATCAGCTCGACCGGAAAGCCCGGCAATTGCGCTTGCGCCGAGGACGTTAGTGCCAGAAACAGACTAGCGATGTATACGAATAATTTCAGATATCGCACTCTTATATCGTACTCTTTTTCGTGGAGTGCGGACCCGGAAAATCCTGTTGGCAGCACCTGGAAACTCGACCCAAAGTTGCCGGGGCTGCTCCCGTGGCGAGGTAGTCGCGAGGGGTGACCCGTGGTGAAGACCGGGGACTTGCGGGGCGAATGGGGACAGGGCGTCAACAGTCTGAATCGTGCGGCGGGGGAGTTCGTTCCGGGCGCCTTCCGTACACTCGTTTGGGTATAGTCTTCAATGGAAGCAGAGGTTTGCGGCTTGTTTGAGCGCGTTGTCCGTGAAATGTTTTTTGGGGGGACGTCCGGGAAGCGTGGACGGAGGTCTCGTGGGTGAGATGAGCGCGGGGGCTCGGTGAGATGGGAACGGAACGGTCTTCCATGGGCGCGGGGTATGCGTGGAGGAACCTGACAAGAAGAATGATTCAGTTTACTTTCCAGAAATCCGTCCGTGAAATCCGACTGCACCCCCTCGAAATCCTGCAAATCTGAGCCTGGCAGATGCGATTCAGGAAGGCGGTTGCGACGGACTGGAGGCGGATAAGAGCGCACTCGCATTGGGCGGACTGCTGGAGGAGGCCGGCGTCGACGGAGCAGATGGGGTCGAAGCGGTGGAGATGATCGCGGCAGAGCTGGCGGAAGCCGTCGTTGTGCGACGGGCGAGCGACGTGAGTGACTCCGTGGGCAACCTGGTGGGCCGGCCGTGGACCCACTTCGGCTTCACACGCAAATGGCACGGAACTTGCCCCCCGCTGCGTGACGTAGTGCGCGACTCCGGACGCCACCCAACGTGCTGGTCGCGGCGTGGGCGATCCTCCCTTTACAAGAGAAGTGTACGGAGCAAGGGTTCTTTCTCACAGAAGTGTGGTGGGACGGGTCAGGCTGCTGCGATGAGCGCCGAAACCCCCGCCCCACCGAAACCCTCCGAAACTCAAGTTGGGCGTTCGAGTACGCGACTGGGAACCGAGGCCTGCCCCCGCGGGCTTGGGCTATGGGACAGGCGGTTGTTGGAAGCGGATGCGGGTTGGGGCCAACTGGTAGGCGCCGGTGGCCCGGCCCAGTTTTCCTTCGGCATCGTCGCCCCAGGAGTAGATCCTGCCGCCACGGGCGAGGGCGAGGCAGTGGCGGAATCCCGCGGAAATCGCCACGATGTCAGCCAGCCCCGGCACCTGAATCGGAATGTGTCCCTGGCGAACGGTCTCGCCCGTTCCGCTCTCGCCGTGCTGGGTATGGCCCCAGACCCAAACGGTTCCGTCGTTGCGGAGGGCCAGGTGGAAGGCTCCGCCGGAACTGAGGGCGGTGATGCCGGACAGACCGGGAACGCGAGTGGGCTGCGCATGATTGAAGCCGTCAAGCCCCCAACTGGACGCCGTGCCATCGGCATGCAGCACGGCATCGGTCTGCCCTCCCGCGCTGGCGGCAACGACGTCGAGCAGGCCGGGCAGTTCGTGGGGTTCCCGGGTGAGGGTGACCCACTCGTTGCCGGCCTTGACGACTTCCTTTTCGCCCCATGACCACACGCGGCCGGCGGCGGTGACGGCGAGCGTCCGTGTGGCGCCCGAGTCGACAGCGACGATGGGGAGGCCGTCGAGGCCGGCGACCCTGGCTGGGAGGTAGAAATCGGGGTTGTCGACCTCGGAGACGGGGAGTCCGCCGTTGTTCCATTGCCACAGGCCGCCATCGTCCAGCAGGGCGGCGCCGGAATTGGCGCCCACGGAGACGGCCTTCGCGGGCGAGGGCAGCGGGATCTGGCAGGGCGCGCGTTCACACTGGGGACCGATCGAACTCCAGATGCCGCCGGTCTCATCGCGGGCGAGCCAGAGATAGCTGGCGGAGACCATTTCGAAGGGGCCGGGCAAGCCGGTTGGGGCAGGGGAGAAGAGAAGGCGGGGCGCGTTGGGCGTGAGGGAGCCCTGGTGGTTGGCGCCCCAGGCCCAGAGGGTTCCATCGCGTTCAATCGCCAGGCTGGCGTCCTGGCCCGCCGCGATGGAAACGACGTCATCGAGAAAGTCCACTTCGCCGGGGACGGTGCCGGGGGAGGCGTGGCCGGTGCCCACCTGGCCGGCATCGTTCTGACCCCAGGCGTAGACGGTGCCGGTGGAGGTGATGGCGAGGCTGTGCGCCGGGCCCGCGGCGAGGCTGATCGACCCACCGGGGCGGGCGACCTGGACCGGCTGAGGGACGGTCTCCGAGGAGCCATTGCCGACCTGACCCGCGACGTTCAGACCCCAGGCCCAGACGGAGCCGTCCGAGCGCGCGGCGAGGCAATGGTTGGCGTTGGCGGCAATGGCGGTGACGCCGGTCAGCCACCAGACCTCGCGGGGGCGGGTGTGGGCATCGGTGAAGAAATCTCCGGTGGGCAGGCCGCAAACGAGGTTCCCCCAGGCGCGGATGCCGCCGGTGACAGTGATGGCGAGGCTGGAGTGACCGCCGGCCGCGATGGCGACGGCTGCTTGCAGATCCACGACCTGGACCGGGGTCAACTGGTCGGAGGACTGGCCGTTCCCGAGGATGCCGGAAGCGCCATAGCCCCAGGCCCAGACGGTGCCGTCGCCCCGCAGAGCGAGGGAGTGGTGCTCGCTGGTGGCGATCGCGATCACCCCGCTGAGGCCCTCAACCTGGACGGGCGAGCGGCGCAGGGACCGGGTTCCGTCGCCGAGCTGGCCGTGTTCATTGCTGCCCCAGGCCCAGACAGTTCCGTCGCGTTTGAGGGCGAGGCTGTGCTGCCTGGCGGCGGCGATCGCCGTGACACCGCTCATGCCGGGGATTTGGCGGATGGCGAAGGTGGCTCCGGGCGAGTGTACGCCGCTGGCGAGTTGTCCGCTGGTATCCGAGCCCCAGCCAAACAGAACGCC
>DNFG01000055.1:4441-4625 GCA_003487005.1 Bryobacterales bacterium | reverse complement strand
CTTCGCCCACTGCGCCCCGCCCCCCGCCACCGCCTCCGGCACCACCTCCAGCAATCCCCGCCGCGCCAGCGCCCGCGCCGCCTGACTCGCCCCCTTCACCTGCTCCTCCAGCGCCTCCAGGTTGTGCCCGCCCGGATGCAATTCCAGAAACGCCACCAGTTCCCGCTCCGCCTTCAACAGCTTC
>DNFG01000055.1:0-4225 GCA_003487005.1 Bryobacterales bacterium | reverse complement strand
CCCCGAACTCCACCCGCAACCGCCCCGCCGGCGCCCGCAGCGGATCCCGCTCCGCCTTCAACAGCTTCACCCCCTCCGGCCGCGCCCCGAACTCCACCCGCAACCGCCCCGCCGGCGCCCGCAGCGGATCCCGATCTGCCACCGTCTGCTCCTGCGCCACCAGCCCCTTCTTCTCCAAGGACTTCAACAGCCGCTTCGCCCCCTCCACCTTCCGCTCCAGCGTCGCCTCCGCCAGCGGACGCGCCTCCAGCACCCGCAACAGCGCCACCGCCGGGTCCCCCTCCCCTCCGCCAATCACCAGTTGCCGCGTCACCTGATGCCCCTTGTCCGTCAACATCCAGATCCGCCCTTTGCGCAACTCCCCCCCCAGCGGCGCCATCGTCCGCAACACCTCCCCCAGCGGCGCACAGTAATAATTCGCGATAAACTGTGCCAGCCGAAGCAGATCCTCGTCAAAGACCGGCTCCGCGTCGATCAGCCGCAGCGCGTCCCGCACCGCCACCTCCGGCTCATCATCGTGGACCCGCACCGCCACCCCCGTCAGCTTTCGCCCCCCGAACGGCGCCAACAGCCGGCACCCCGTCCGCGTCCGGTGCCGCAACGTCTCCGGCAGCCGGTAGGTGAACACCCGGTCCAGCGGAACCGGCAAACTCAGATCGACAAATCGAAATTCTCTGTCCATGGGTGTAACCCCGGCCATGCCGGGCGGCGTTCTCACACTAGCAGGAGAACCCTCAATGAAAAAGTGTCTCTCAATTTTTGCCTTGACCTTCGTGACCGCCGCCCTCGTCTTCGCCGCAGGCGTCGACGGGAAATACGTGTCTGAACAGAAATTCACGCCCCCCAACGGCGGCGACGAAATCACCGTCACCACCACCTTCGCCCTCAAAGCCGAAGGCGACAAACTTACCGGCACCGTCACCACCGCCGGCATGGGCCGCGGCGGCAATGAACCCCGCCCCATCGACATCGTCGACGGCAAAATCGAAGGCAACAAACTCACCTTCTTCACTGTCACCACCACCCAGCGCGGCGAAATGAAGTGGAAGTACGAAGCCACCCTCGACGGCGATACCCTCACCGGCAAGCGCACCCGCGAAGGCGGCGAAGGCCGCGCCGGCGGACGCATGGGCACCGGCGAATTTACCGCCAAAAGACAGTAACCCCAAGACCTGCCGGCTCACGCAAAGGCCGCCCCGCCGTCAGGCCGGGCGGCCCTTTCTCTCCCCCTCTACCGCCGTCCCAGCGCCAGTTTCGTCAACTCCTGCTTGTACCAGCCCGGATTCCGCGCCTGCGCCGTCCCCGCCGTGAACCCTTCCGGCGGATTCCGCGGCAGATACGCGTACTTCGGATCATTCACCAGCGCCTTCCGCCCCGGCATCTTCCCGTAGATCCACAGAAACGCCTCCGTCCCCGACATCCCGTCCGGCGTCGTCAGACCCACCAGCCAGCTTGAAGTCCCTCGCGCCATGTTCGAGTAACATTCCGCGCAGTCCTCCGAGCCGCTCGCCCAGTTCTTTTGCGTCTGAAACTGCGGGATATAGGCGTCCAGCACCGCCGCCCACGTCTGGAAGTACTTCCCTTCCGGGTCGTATGTCGGGATCCGGTACGCCGCCGCCAGGTACGGGTTGAAATCCGGATGCTGCAACTGCCAGATCAGGTTGGCGGCAAAGAACCGGCGAATCCCCGACACCTCCCCCAGCCCCAGTTCTTCCGCCATCCCCATCGACATGTGGAAGAAATTCATCATCCACGGCGAGGCCGCCCCGCTCACCTTCGTCTTGTCCATCGATCCGTCCACGAAGGCCGGCCCCCCGCGCTCGAAGTACTGCAGCGTGTTCCGGTCCGATGTCCCGTAAATGTCCCGGCCCAGCCTCCAGCGCGTGTCCCGGCAGGGCTTCGCGCAATCCGGCGCCGGCTCATAAAAGTGCCCGTCCTGGATATCCTGCGCCCCCTCCCGGACCGCGATGTTGTTCTGGAATTTGGACAGGAAGTACGTCTTCTCCGGCGTCGCATCCGGCGTGATCGCTACCGTCATCGCCAGCGTGCGGAACGTCCACGCCTGCGCCCGCGACTGCCCCGTCAGGAGCCCCATCGACCCGTGCCGGCACCAGTTGCACTGCGACGGATTCCCCGTCGCCAGCGCCAGCGCCGACCAGAACTGCAACTCCTCCAGGTAATACCAGTCCCCCATCAGCGCATACGGCAAGTACGCCATCTCCGGCTGATGCGCCGCGTCCGGGGTCCAGATCGACCGTCTCACCGGACCCACGGCCGGACTCGCCGCGTCCTGCGGCCTCGTCTCCTGCCGCGTGAACGGCGCCGTCCCGTAAGCGAAAAACGTCGGCCGCGCATCCACCGACACCACCCGCCCCGCCGCCGGCGTCTCGTCGTACGGCGTAAACCTGCGCTCCGACCCCGGCGTCTCCCGCAGGTGAATCGGCACGTGTCCCGATGCCGCCGCCATCCCCTCGAACAGATCCTGCATCGACGGATCCCACGTGTACATGTACGCCACGTACAACCCCGGAATCAGCCCCAGATCCTGACGCCCCCCGGCCGCCGGCATGTTCGGCTGCCACAGCGCCGTTCCCCCGGGTTCGCCCCGGTCCGAGGCATTGAAGTTCTTCAACTGCGCCACGATCGCGCTTTGCGCCATCTTGATCGACAAATCGTAGTTCGGCACCACCCGGCTGTGGATCAGGTACGGGAGATTATGGTCAATCCGCACTGGCGCCGGCTCGTGTCCCACCCAGTGGCTCTTCCTCCACCGCGCCCCGAAATTGTGGACAATCGCGCCCTTCTCGTACACCGCCGGCGCTTTCTCCCCTTCCAGCAGAATCCGGAATCCGTAGAACTGGTCCTGCACCCGGTCCAGCCACACGTTCTCCACGATCGTCTCCACCCGCACGCCCTCCCACCCCGGGTAAAACGTCAGCACCCAGATCGGATGCAGACTCCGGTTCGACTTCTCCGGCGCCCGCGTCCACCCGGTGAGCGGCACGATGCCCGATGCCGCCCCGAGCACCACGGGCCTCGTCCCGAACGCCCCCCGCCCCCCGGGACACACCGTCAGGGTCACCCCTTCGTACCCGCACACCTGCAGCACTTCCTGCTGCACCGCGACGTACATCGGGAACTGCCACTGCCGCAACACGGTATCGTCCGCGGCCCGCGTCTTCAGCGTCATCGCCGCCACCGGCGTCCCCACATCCAGCGTCGTCGACGGCAGCGACGACTTCCACCCGAAGTCCTCCCGCGTCTCCACCGACTTGTCTTCCACGATCACCTGCGTCGCGATCGGTCCCTTCATCCAGTACCGGACCCCGTCCGCACTCTCCGACCCGTCCCACCGGCTCAGAATCGCCCGCGCTTTCGCCCGGAATCCCACGTCCGTTCCATCCCCGCTCAAGCCGTTCACCTCCAGCACCGGGTCCCATCGCCCTCCCATGAAGGACAACATCGCATCCCGGTCCAGCCCCGTCGCCCCTTCGTCGCACTCGTGCGGCAGAAAATCCACCTGCGCGTGCCCGCCATCGTTCAACTCCGCCCAGAACGACACCAGTGCGTGCCGCAGGGTCCCGTCCGGCCACCTCGTTTTCACATCACACTGCGTCGGCGTTGGCACCCCCGCCACCGCCGCCTGGACACACTCCGGAAACTCCCCTCGCGCGAAGGTCCGGCTGATCGTCCGGGGCGCCCGCGCCGGCGCCTGTCCACGCCTCTTCCGGTCCTCGATCAGAATCGCATTCCCCGGCGCCGGCCCCGCCTGCCCCACCGCCGGAGGCTCTACCTTCTTCAACGGAAATGCCGGCTGCGGCGCCGTCGGCAGGATCGGCCCCTCCGCCGAAACCGGGCTTTGTGTCGTGCAACTCAACAACACCGCCAGCGCAAACCCGTAAAAATACCCTCTCCGGTGCATCATCCCTACACTCTAGATCATCCCCCCCCCTGCCGCAATCCGCGGGCCGGGCCCGCTCCCCCGCCCACCGAATCCGCCTTCCTTGCATTCTCGCCCCCGGCCTCGCCCAACCTCCCGCCCCCCCCGGCCCCCCCTCCGCCCTTTGTAACCCACCCCCCCCCCCCCCCCCCCCCCCCCCCCCCCCCCCCCCCCCACCGCCCGGGGGGGGGGGGGGGCATGGCGGACCCCCAGGGCGTAGCTGGGGGTCGTGGTGGTCCCGGTCGTGCCAGGCGGCGGCGGGGGGGCGGCCGCCGTACCGGCGGC
>DNFG01000168.1 GCA_003487005.1 Bryobacterales bacterium | reverse complement strand
GGCTTCGGCAGCAGCGGTGTAAAGCTCTGATTCCTGACCGCTTAGCGCGACACCGGCAGGTTCTGGCAAATCAGTTTCTCCGCGATTTTCGCTGAACTCAGCACGCCGGGAACACCCGCGCCGGGGTGCGTGCCCGCGCCCGCAAAGTACAGATTCGGAACGTCTTCGCTCTGGTTGTGGGGCCGGAACCAGGCCGATTGCGTGAACAGGGGTTCAAAGCTGAATCCGGCGCCGGCGAACGAGTTCAGTTCGGTTTCGAAGCCGAGCGGGGTCAGCGTCCGGACAGTGGCCAGATTCTCCCGCAAACCGGGCAAATAGCGCGGTTGATCGAGGAATTCGAGCACGCGGCGCTGGAAAACGGAGTCCATCTGCGTCCAGTCGATGCCGCTCTGCTGGTTCGGGACGGGGATCAGGGCGTAGAAGCAGTCGCAGCCTTCGGGCGCCATCCTCGGATCGGTCGCTGACGGACGGTGAAGATAGAGCGAAAACTCCTCGTTCAGCTTCTTCTGGTTGAAGATGTCGTCGAGCAGTTCCCGGTACGTGGGGCTGAGGATGATCGTGTGGTGAGCGATGTCCGGATACTGCTTTTTGGTGCCGAAATAGATGACATAGAGGCCCATGGAGTACTTCATCCGCTCGATTTTGCGATCGGTGTACTTCCGGCGGACGGCCGCGGGCAGCATCTTGCGATAGGTGTTGGCGACGTCCGCGTTGGAAACCACCGCGTCGGCGGGCAAAGTGCGGCCATCGCGGAGGGTGATGCCGGTAGCGAGGCCCTTCGAGTCCACCTGGATGGTTTCGACGGGCGCATTGAGCAGGACTTGGCCGCCGAGTTCCTCGAACAGGCGGCCCATCGCGGCCACCAGGGCGCCGGTGCCGCCCATCACATAATGGACGCCCCATTCGCGCTCCAGATAGTGGATCAGAGCGTAAATGGAGGTCGTCTGGAAGGGATTTCCGCCCACCAGAAGCGGGTGGAAGCTGAAGACGCGGCGCAGCAGGGGGTCCTTCACATACTGCGAGACGAACTGGTAGACGGTCTTGTAGGACTGCAACTTGATCAGTTCCGGCACGATCGGCAGCATGTCCGTAAACTTAAGAAAAGGCTGATCCGACAGCTCCACGAAGCCCTTCTGGAAGATGGCCTTGGCGCGGCGGATCATCTCCTTGTAGCCTTCGAGGTCGCCGGGCGCGAAGGCCGCCACGCGGCTTTCGGTCTCGGCCTCGTTGTTGTTGTACTCGAACGAGCGCCCGTCGTGGAATTCGATCCGGTAGAAGGGGTCCACAGGGACGATCTCGACGTAATCGGCGGTCTTGCGGCCGGCCTGTTCGAAAATCTCGTCGATCATGAAGGGGGCGGTGATGACGGTGGGGCCGCCATCGAAGGTAAACCCATCCTGACGATAGACATACGCGCGGCCGCCGAGCAGGTCCCGGGCCTCGGCGAGCGTCACCTGGTAGCCGCGCGACTGGAGGCGGATGGCGGAGGCAAGGCCGCCAAAGCCGCTGCCAATCACGACGATCCGGGGGGCGCGGCCATCGCGCGCCGGCGTGGCGGGGTTAACGGGGGCGGGTGTAGCTACGGGCATACAGATAATCGACCATTTCTTCGAGCGGGCCGGCGGCCGGAGCGAGCGGGGCGAGCGTCTCGCGGCAGCGCCGCAACTGGGCATCCACGGTGCCGAAATCGGCGCATTCGCCGTCCAGATAGTCGTCCACGATCTGAAAAGCGAGGCCGTACTCGCGGGCGAACTTGCGGAGAACCCGGGCCGGCAGGGCCTTCGGATCGGTGAACATCAGGCCGGCCTGGGCGGCGAGGACGAACAGGGGGACGGTTTTCAGTTCGATCATCCGGGCGCGGAGGCGTTCGCGCTCATCGCCCGTCAGGCGGAGATCGAGATCCTGGCCTTCACACAGGCCGGAGGCGTCGAGAACGTTGAGGAGTTCGATCTGAAAGCGGATCAATGCGCTCAGTTCGGTGGGGGAGCAGCGCTGTTGGACCACGGCGCGGGCAGACAGCGAGACGAGGCCGAAAGAGGCGAGCAGGGCGGTGAATTCGCCGTGGACTTTGTGGGTCGTGGGGCGGCCGCGGCGCTCGTCTTCGTTGTCCATGCAAGGGAGGTCGTCGACGACGAGGGAGGCGCAGTGGAGGATTTCGACGGCTGCGGCGGCGCGGAGCGTCAGTTCGTTATCGGAGCCGGCGAGGCGGGCAACGCGCAGGGCCAGAATGGGCCGGATCCGCTGGCCGCGTCCCAGGACGGCATAGCGCATGGCGTCGCGAACGGGCGATGCGGGGCCCTCGGCCGGCTGGAGGAGGCGGAGGAGTTCCGCATCGACGAGTTCGCGGTCCACCTGGAGCAGGTTGGCCTCGATGGCCGTTTGAGTGGCGGTCTGCATTGTTTCACTAGATGTCTGGCCGGACAGGGTGGACGCAGTACTTTGGGGCTAAATCGTTGCAACTGTGTGAAGTGCCCCTGTTGGGTGTGGAGTTTTCACGCAGGGGTGGGGGGAAATCGGACAACAAGGTCTTGCAATCGGCAGGCAAAGTGATGAAGAATAAGGAAGCTGCATCAGGATGTATGGGTTTTGGTCTGGTTCACTACGTGCAGGCAGAAACCTGACGGCTGCAAGGCCGGCGCCGCTGATGCGGCAGATGGACCGGGGGACCTGGTCGTCCCCATGAGTTGGAATTTATAAGGAGAAAACAGATGCGCATGCGTCCAGCAGCGAGCAGGTGGATCCGGTGGTCACCGTTGGGTCTGGTCGTGCTCGTCCTGGTTGGGGCCGTCGGCCTGTTCAGCAATGAGACGCCTCCGTTCAATGAACGGGACAAGGCGTTTTATATGGACGAGGCGATGGTCAACTTCGTGCGTCCGGGTCTGGTGATCACCGTCACCGGGCACGAGATCGCCCAGGATGGCACCGTGAAAGCCCGTTTCAAGTTGACCGACCCCCGTGGTCTCGGTCTTGATCGCCTTGGGATCACCACCCCAGGCAATATTAGTGTGAGTTTTGTGCTGGCCCGGATTCCGGTCGGCCAGTCGCAGTATGTGTCGTACACGGTTCGTACCCAGACCAGCCCGATTACGGGCGTGGCGGCGGTTCAGGCCAGTGCGGATTCCGGTGGCACCTTCCAGCAGACTGGGGACGGGGAGTATGTCTATACTTTCCGTACAAAGCTGCCGGCTGGGTACGAAGCCAACGCGACGCACTCCATTGGCGCCTATGGTTCGCGTAATCTGACGGAGTTCGAACTGGGTACCCAGCGTCACGACACGGTGTACAACTTCGTGCCGAACGGCTCGCCGGTGACCGTGGTTCGCGATCTGATCGCGGACGCGACCTGCAATGGATGCCACGAACAGTTGGCGTTCCATGGCGGTCCGCGCCGGTCGATCGCCATGTGCAACCTGTGCCACACGCCGCAGACGGTGGACCCGGACACGGGCGAGAGCCAGGACATGAAGGTCCTGATCCACCGGATTCACGCCGGTTCGAGCCTGCCGAGCGTGCAGGCCGGCAAGCCGTTCATCGTGATCGGCAACCAGCAGTCGGTGCATGATTATTCCCACATCGCGTATCCGGCCAATATCCAGAACTGCGAAAGCTGCCACAAGCCGGGGCCGAAGCAGGCTGATCTGTGGTTGACCAACCCGACCCGTGAAACTTGCGGCTCCTGCCACGACAACGTGAACTTCGCCACTGGCGAAGGCCACTTGAACCTGCCGCAGATTTCGGACAACCAGTGCAAGAACTGCCACATCCCTGAAGGCGAACTCGAATTCGACGCTTCGATCAAGGGTGCGCACACGATCCCCACGAAGTCGAAGATGCTGCCGGGCATCAACGTGCAGATCCTGTCGGTGGAGAACGGCAAGGCCGGGCAGCGCCCGGTGGTCCGCTTCAAGGTCACCGACAATTCCGGCGCGCTGATTCCGGTTGCGCAGTTGAACCGGCTGGCGCTGGTGCTGGCGGGTCCGACGACCGATTACGTGTCGCCCGGCAACACCGGCTACGTCGCGGAGACGGTCACTGCCGCCGCCGCTCAGGTATCCGGCGATCACTACGTCTATCAGATGACGACCACGATTCCCGCCAATGCCAAGGGTTCGTTCTCGGTGGGCATCGAATCCCGCCGGGTGAACACGATCCTCGAAGGCACGCAGAAGCAGATGTCGGTTCAGTATGGCGCTGACAACCATGTCATGCACTTCTCGGTGGATGACAGCGCGGTGGCTCCCCGCCGGCAGATTGTCACCACTGAAAAGTGCAACGTCTGCCACGACAACGTCGCTTTCCATGGCGCAAACCGCAACCGGGTGGAGCAGTGCATTCTGTGCCACAATCCGCTGACGACGGACGTCGCTCGCCGGCCGGCCGCCCAGGCGCCCGCCGAGAGCATCAACATGGCGCTGATGATTCACCGCATCCACGCCGGCAACCAGCAGACCCGCGATTACACGATCTACGGGTTTGGCAACACCCCGCACAACTACAACGGGATCGCCTTCTCCGCTCCGTTGGCGGCCTGCACGATGTGCCACGTCGGCGGTTCGGAGAACGTTCCGGTCGCCGCGGTGGCCGATATCGTCGATCCGCGCGGCTACATGAATCCCGTGAAGCCCACAACCGGCGCGTGTCTCGGCTGCCACACCAGCCTGGATGCCGCTGCCCATGCCCTGGCAAACACCTCGGCGCTCGGCGAAAGCTGCGGCGTCTGCCACGGTGATGGCAAGAGCGCGGCGGTGGGCAAAGTCCACGCCCGCTAGCCTGACTTGTTGTTTATAATTCGGGGGCGGGACTTTCACGAGTCCCGCCCCTTCTCTCCACCCCGGTTGATGGGAGATTTCCGCATGGTATTTTTGAGATCCATTCCCCCACGCGCCGTGTGGCTCCCTCCAGTGCTGTTTTTAGCTCTGGCGGTGATGCCCGGCGCGGTTTTTGCGCAGGAGGAGTCCACGTTGCCGGAAGGCTACGCGGGCACCGAAGCCTGCGCCATGTGTCACGAGGACGTAGTCGAAGCGTTCAAGAAGAACCGGCATTATCAATTGGAGTCGAATCTGAAGCGCGGCTGGAAGGACCGTTCGTGCGAGTCCTGCCACGGTCCCGGCGCCAAGCATGCTGAGTCGGCGGCGGCGGAAGATATCCGCAATCCTTTGAAACTCAAGCCCGTTGACGCCGACCAGGGCTGCCTGAGCTGCCACCGGAACCAGCCAACCCAGATTGGCCGCCTGCAGAACGGCCACGCCCGGAGCCAGACGGCGTGTACCAGTTGCCACAATGTGCACAAGACCGGCGCCGAGTCCACCGCCGTCATCCAGAGCACCGCGGCGGGCGTCGTCAAGCAGTGCGCCTCCTGCCACACCGATGTCTGGGCGAGCTTCCAGAAGCCCCACCGGCACCGGATCAACGAGGGCGTGATGAAGTGTACGGATTGCCACAATCCGCACGGCTCAAACCTCGCGAAGAACGTCCGGACGGTGCACGCGAACGAGCCTGGCTGCCTGAAATGCCACTCAGACAAGCGCGGGCCGTTCGTGTACGAACACGCCCCGGTCCGCAACCAGCCGTGTTCGGTGTGTCACGAGCCCCACGGTTCATCAAATCCGCGGATGCTCACGCGCCATGAAGTCGCGAACCAGTGCCTGGAATGCCACGCGAACCTGTTGTCGCCGTCCCCGGCGGGCGTGGCGGGCGGAGTACCGCCGGCCATCCACGACCTGCGCCAGCCTCGCTGGCGGCAGTGCACGATGTGCCACCAGAAGATCCACGGCTCGAACGTGAGCAGGGGGTTGCTGCGATGAAACGCGAACGAATGAGATGGTTGCTGGCCGCGCTGCTCGCGGTCTCGCTGAACGCCCAGGAAGTCACCGAAGCGAAGCCCGAAGCCAAGCCCGAAGCCGCCGCCGAATCCGCTGAAGAGGAAGCCGCCGTCGTCACGGCGGACTCGCCTGTCCGTGGCGTGATCGACGTCGGCGCCCGCTGGGTCAAGGAGCCTCTCGGCGACTTCCAGACCTACCGCAGCATCGTCAACCTCGGCCAGGGCATCCGCCTGTCGAACCTCGATCTCAACATCGAGCCCACGGGCTTCAAGCTGTTCGATTCCATGCGCCTCGCCGGCTCCAACTGGGGCGGCGACCCGTACAACACCCTGCGCATGAACCTCGAAAAGCGCAATATCTACCGCTTTGACGGCACTTATTCCAACATTGCGTACTTCAACTACCTGCCCTCGTTCGCCAACACCCAGGCGACGGGCGCTTTCTTCAACCAGCGCGCCTACGACACCCAGATCCGCAACATCGACAACGAATTCCAGTTGTTCCCCGGCACGCGCTTCACCCCCTATCTGGCCTACACCCGCAACACCGACTTCGGCAACGGCATCACCACCCTCGTCGCCGACCGCAACGAATACCCGCTGCGTAACCTCATCCGCTGGGGCCAGGACACCTACCGCGGCGGCATCCGCGCCGACTTCGGGCGTTCCCATCTGACGGTCGAGCACGGCGGCACCTCCTTCCGCGACGACCAGCAGGTGTTCAGCACCGAACGGCTCACGGGCAACCGCGGCGCGGCCACCCTCGTGGGACAGAGCCTGTTTCTGACCGACGGCCGCCAGGCGTACTCGATGCGCGGCGATGGCCGGTTCACCAAGGTGCTCTTCGTCGCCAACCCTTACGACTGGGTGGACCTCTACGGCCAGGTGCTCTACGCCAACCCGCGCACCACGCCCGGCTTCTTTCAGAACACGATGGGCAACCTGAACGACGCCACTTCGGGCCTGCTGTTCTTCAGCCGCGGCTTCGACACCCTGTTTGGCGACGCCCGCCGGCCCCACACCTCCGGCACATTCAGCATGGAGATCCGCCCCCACTCGCGCATCCGCATCCGCGAAATGTACGAGACCGACCGGATCAAGACCGACTCCTCGGCCATGCTCTCCACCACCCTGCTCACCCCGACCAGTTCCCTGGGCCGGCAAACCGGCTTCATCGACCGCCTCGAAGCCAGCCACACCCGGCAGACCGTCGAAGGCCTGGTGGACGTCCACCGGCGCCTGACCCTGCGCGCCGGCTACCGCTATGAATGGGGCGATTCCGTCTTCCGCGGCGGCGTGTTGAACCAGATCAATCCGCAGGAACGGATCAACCTCGAGCGGCATGTCGGCCTCGCCGGCATCCAGGCCCGGCCCTGGGACAGGCTCACCATCAACGTCGGCGCCGAAGTCTCGAACGGCGTCCGGACCTACTACCGGACCGGCCTGCAGGATTATCACAAGATCCGCGCGCAGGTCCGCTACCGGCTCACCGATAACCTGAACTTCAACGGCGTCCACGTCCGCCTGGACAACCAGAACCCGGCGCCGGGCGTCGATTACAAGTTCCTCGCCCAGTCCACGTCGATGAACGTGCAGTGGCTGCCCCGGGGCGGCAGCCGTTTTTCGATCCTCGCCGACTACACGCGTTCGTCCATCCGCAGCGACATCGACTACCTCGAGCCGCACATTCTGCAGCCCGCGCGGTCGCTGTACGTCGATAATGCGCACACGGGTTCGCTGCTCGCCGACCTCAATCTGCGCGGTTCGGGCGTGGTCCGGCCGAAGCTGACCGTGGGCGGTTCGTTCGTCCGGACGGCCGGTTCGCGGCCGTCGAGCTACTACCAGCCCACGGGCCGGTTCCTCCTGCCGGTGACCGAGAAAGTCCACTTCTACTCCGAGTGGAAATGGTTCGGCCTGGCGCAGCCCTTCTACCTGTTCGAAGGGTTCCGCACGCACATGATCCAGACCGGCTTCCGCTTCAACCTGTAACGGCGGAAACCGCTATTTCTCCGGGCCGCGCCGCGCCAGCGACGCGGCCCACGCTTTTTTCAGGCGCTCGGCCACTTCGGCGGGCACATGTTCCGGCGCGCACGGCGAATGGAAGCGGTGGGCGGCGTCGATGCTCTTCTTCAGGCTCTCGACGAATTCGACGCACGGCGGGCAGGCGGCGATGTGCGCCTCGAAGTGGGCAGCCTCTTCGGGCGAGAGTTCGCCGTCAAGATACTCCGAAAGCCGGGCGAAGATGTCCTGGCATTCGGGGTCGGGGGCCTGACGCGGGTTCATTGGACGGCCTCCAGGTAACCGGCGAGTTCTTTGCGCAGCGCGAGGCGGCCGCGGTGCAGGCGTTGTTTGACATTGTCCTCGGTGATTTCGAGGATGGACGCGGTTTCGGCGGTGCTCAACTCCTCGACATCGCGCAGCAGCACCACCGAGCGGTAACTCTCCGGCAGCGCCCGCAGCGCCCGTTCCAGGCGCTCGCCCAGTTCGCCGCGCAGCATCGCCGCGTCGGGCCGTTCCGCGGCGTCCGCCACCTGCAGTGTCTGCCCGTCGCCGTCGTGGTTGGGGTGGAGTTCATCGAGCGACAGTTCGCGCGTGGGCGCGAACACGCTCTTCCGCCGCTTCATCAGGCAATAGTTCTTTGCGATGCGAAAGACCCACGCCTTCACTTGGGCCGGATCGCGAAGCTGGTCGAAACTCTCGAAGACCCGCATCAGCGTCTCCTGTGCCACTTCCTCGGCATCCTCGCGCTGGCCGCACATGAGCCAGGTGTATTGAAAGATCTTGGCCTGGAAGCTTTCGACAAACGGCGTGAAGGCGCTCGCGTCGCCGGCGAGCAGTTGGCGCGCCCAGGCCACCTCGGGCGCTTCCGCGCGGGCCGCGACGGTGTTCGGGTGTGGGTCCACCCCTCCATCCTACCCATTGGGGATGGCGCTCGAGGCGCGAGCGGAATAGGATAACAGGCGGTGAAACTGGCGAATGCCGGCGGAGCCGGCCGCGGGGACGTCATCATTCGTTCCTGCGGGTCAGGATGCGAGCGACGGGCCGGAGGTGACATGTCACCTTCTGCACCGGTTCGCATCCTCCACGGTGGAACGACATGAAACCAACCCTTCTCATCGCGGTGGCGGCGCTGGCGGCGCCGGCCCTGGCGCAGGATCCGCTGGATCTGCCGGCGGCCGTCCAGCGCGCTCTCACCGGTCATCCCTCGCTCACGGCGGCAGCGGCCCGCATCGCGGCGGCCGAAGCCCGGCGCGACCAGGCCCGCAGCGGCTACCTCCCGCGCCTCCAGTATCAGGAGAGCTACCAGCGCGGCAACAACCCCGTTTATGTCTTCGGCGCTCTGCTCACCCAGCGCCAGTTCAACGAGTC
>DNFG01000040.1 GCA_003487005.1 Bryobacterales bacterium | reverse complement strand
GGCCCCCCCCCCCCCTCGGGGCCCCCCCCCGCCTGTGGCCGTAAAGCCCCCCCCCCCGCAACCCCCCCCCCCCCGCCGATCCCACCGGACCCGCACCGGACGCCGGCTCCGGCGCCGCGCCTCCCCCAAACGCCTCCAACCCCCTCGACTCCCTCACCCCCGCCAACGCCGCCGTCCTCTGCTACATCCCCTGGCTCGGCTGGATCGCTTCCATCGTCGTCCTCGCCACCGAACGCTTCCGCCCCGACAAGATCGTCCGCTTCCACGCCTTCCAGGGCCTTTACCTCTTCGTCCTCTGGCTCTTCGTGAGCTGGGTCTTCTCCCCCATCGCCGAATACGCTCAGTCCACCCGCGCCATCGGCTCCCTCATGAAACTCGGCGTCGTCGCCGTCTGGATCTTCATGCTCGTCAAAACCAGCCAGAAGGAACTCGTCAAGCTCCCCCTGCTCGGTGAACTCGCCGACCGCTCCGTCGCCGAACAGCGCTGATCTACTTCACCTCCGGCGTCCACACACACCGGAACCCCAATATCGGCAGCCGCGCCCGCGCCGGCACATTCAGATACTCGAACACCACCGTCATCTCCACCGGCTGCGCGTAACTGCCCCCCTTCGCCAACCGCCACTCCTCCTCCGCCGTCGGCGGCGGATCCAGCACGCTCTGCATCGACTGCAACGCCGGCGCACTCGGATACCTCTTCTCGTTCACCCATTCCCACACGTTCCCCGCCATGTGCAGCATTCCGTAAGGACTCGCCGCCTCCGGCATCGCGTCCACCGCCACCGGCCCGTTCCGTGCCCCGTCATGCCCGCCCACATTCGCCCTCGTCACGTCCGGCCTCTCCCCCCACGGATAATCCCAACCATCCACGCCCCGCGCCGCCTTCTCCCACTCCATCGGCAACGGCAGCCGCTTCCCCGCCCACCCACAGAAACCCGCCGCTTCCTCGTACGTCACGTTCACCGCCGGCAACTTCGGATCCGCTCCCCGCCGCTCCTCGCTCACCTCCTGCCCCGTCGCCTCCAGGTACCGGTTGAAGTGAACATTCGGCACCTCCGTCTTGTCCACGTAATACACCGGCAGCATCACCCGCGCATTTTCGTTCCCGAACAGAAACGACCCGGCCGGCACCACCAGCATCTCCCCCGTCTCCGTCTGATGGACCGCCGGCGGCGGCTGCCCCTGCTCGTCCACCCCCGCGATCCGCGCCCTCTGCCGCATCACCAGCCACGTCACCACAATCACCAGCACCACCACCACCGGCACCAGCGCCATGATCAGCTTCTTGCCCGAAATCCCCGGCTCCGCCGCCCCGCCTCCCGTCTGCACCAGCACCGTCGCCTGATCCGCCTGCGCCGGCGACAGCGCCCGCGCCATCTGTTCCAACTCCGCAATCACTTCCAGAAACGAACCCGGACGCGCCATCGGATCCTTCGCCGTCATCCGCTCCACCAGCGAGATCAGCGCATCCGGCGCATTCTTCTCCCTCAACTTCCCCAAATCGATCGGCTGATGCAGAATCGCCGCGAAAATGCTCTGGATCGTCGTCCCCTGAATCGCCCGCATCCCCGCCCACATCTCGTACAACACCATCCCGTACGCGTAAACGTCCGTCCGCTCCGTCGCCTTGTCTCCGTTCACCTGCTCCGGCGCCATGTAGAACGGCGTCCCCACCTGAAAGCCCGTCTTCGTCAGCGACACGTCCTCGGTCTTCGCGATCCCGAAGTCCATCAGCCGCACCCGCCCTTTGTCGTCCACATGCAGGTTGTCCGGCTTGATATCCCGGTGAATCAGCTTGTTCTCGTGCGTGAACTGTAGCGCCCGCGCCCCCTCCAGCGCGATCCGGATCCGGTTCGCTTCATCCCCCAACTGCCCGTCCTTGATCGCCCCCTTCAAATCCGACCCCACCAGGAACTCCATCACGATGAACGGATAGCCCTGCTCCTCGCCATAGTCGAAGATCCGGATGATGTGGTCGTGGACCAGCGCCGCCGACACCTTCGCCTCCTGCAGGAACCGCGTCCGCGTGTCCGCGTCCGAAATCCCCTCGGGCGTCAGGATCTTCACCGCCACCGTGCGCCCCAACACCGTGTCCCGCGCCTTGTACACGCGCGACATGCCCCCGCCCAGGTACTTCGTCAGCTCATACTTGCCAAAACGCACGGGTAGTTGCATCGGGATTCACCAGCCACTCCAAAAGGCGAATCCTCATGATAGCCGTGCCGGCAACACCCCCACAACAGCCAGCCTTCCTAAACCCGCGCCGCCCGCGCCCCCGGTCCCGCACCCAGCAACCGCTCCGTCTCAGGCTGCAGCATCACCCACAACCCGTAAAGCCCCAGCGCCGTCCCGAACGGAAAACTCATCAGCTCCAGTGCCGACACCACGATCGTCAACACCCGCGACCACGGCTTCATCCGCAGCAGCGCAATCCCCGCCACCATCCCCGGCACCGCCACCACCAGCATGATCACAAGAATCAGCAGCCCAATCCCCCCCAGCACCGCCGCCCCCACCACCCCGTCCGGCGAGTGCTCCTTCACCGTCACCAGCGCCGCCAGCCCCCCGAACATCACCAGCAGGCCCAGCCCAATCAGGATCGTCAGGCTCGAAAAAACAATGTGCAGGATTCCAACTGCCCGGATGTGGCTCAGCATCTCTCTCTCCTTTCCAGAAACTACGCGCCCGCCAGTCATCCGGTTCGGAAAATCGGCCGGGACTACGGCGCCACCGTGTAATGCGGCCGCCACGGCCCCATCCCCTCGTAATACCGCCGCGCCCGCACAATCTCCGCAATCTGCCGGATATGCCCCAGATCGTGAAATGCCCACTCATTCAACTGTTCCGCCAGCGTCACCACCCCGAGCGACCCGTGCCGCGCAGTCCGTGACCCCACCGAAGCCGGCGTTTCCGCCAGCAACTCCACGTTCGCCCGCCTCGCCTCCCGGAACCGGACCAGCGCCCCCGCCAGCGCCTCCCCGCGAAACACCTCCGCGCCATATTCGGCGAATTCAGCCTCGTCCTGCGTCAAAAAAGCGCGTAATCGCGGCCCAAAACACCACTCTTCCGCGTGCGCCAGGTGCCCCAGCACCTCCGCGATCGACCACCGCCCCCCGGCAGGCGTCCACTCCAGATCCTCCGCGCTGCACCCCGCCAGCAACGCGTCCAGCACTCGCGGCGTCCGCTCCAGCGTCTCCAACCCCGGCAGCGCCTCGAACCCGACGAACTGCACCTCCTCCTCGAGTTCCAGCCCGAACCGCTCCCGCACCCGCCTCTTCAACTCGTCGATCACCTCCCGCAACTCGCGCGCCGTCGCCCCCCCCTCGTTGTAAATCAGATTGGCGTGATAATCGGCCACCCGCACGCCGCCCATCTTCATCCCCTTCACCCCCGTAACATCCAGAAACCACGCCGACGGCACCTTCCCGCCCTTCACCACCTCCGCCGGCGCTGCCGCCCGCGCTCGCGCCGGCAATTCCTCCAACAGCAAATTCTTGAAAATGCTCCCCGCGCAACGCATCGTGGGCGGATACTTCGCGTCCCGGATCGCCCGGATTTCATCCGCCTTCGCCCGCAGACTCGTCGCGTCTCCCGCCGCGCACTCGAGCACCGCGGACAGAATCAGCCAGTCCTTCCGTGCCTTGAACACGCTGCTCCGGTACCGGAGCAGCG
>DNFG01000174.1 GCA_003487005.1 Bryobacterales bacterium | reverse complement strand
ATGGGGACCGAGCGGACGGTGACGGTCCCGAATCTGCCGGTGGACGGGCGGATGATTTATGTCCGGCTGTGGTCGCTGCTGGATGGAGAGTGGGAGTCGCGGGACACGCAATACCGGGCGGCGGGCGCGCAGACGCCGGCGCGGGCCGAGATGACGTCGCCGGCGCCGGGCGCGGTGCTGGGAGGCGCGAGCGTGACGTTCGAGTGGTCGGCGGGCGTGGGTGTGCAGCGATACTACCTGTTTGCGGGGCTGTGGCCGGGCGGGAACACGCTGTTCAGCCAGGACATGGAGATGGCGCGGAGCGCGACGATCTCGGGGCTGCCGGCGGCGGGACAGCCGGTTTATCTGCGGCTTTGGTCCTATATTGATGAGCAATGGGTGCCGTTTGACGCGATTTACACGGCTTCGGGCGCGCCCGAGACGCCGGTGAAGGCGCAGTTGACGAGTCCGGCGCCAGGGGCGGCGTTGACGGGTCCGTCGGCGACGTTTGAGTGGTCGGCCGGGGCGGGCGTGCGGCGGTATTACTTCTTCGCGGGCCTGTGGCAGGGCGGGAACACGCTGGCGTCGATCGATGCGGACCAGGCGCGGAGCGCAACGGTGTCGAACCTGCCGGTGGCGGGCGAGACGATCTGGATCCGGATCTGGAGCCTGATCGGTGAGGAGTGGCAGTACAACGACTATCAGGTGAGGGCGTTTGATCCGAATCCCGGGCCGCCTTCGCAGGCCGAACTGACGGCGCCGGCGCCGGGTTCGACCCTCACGGGCGCCACGGCGCAGTTCGAGTGGAGCGCGGGGCGGGGCGTGCAGCGGTACTTCCTGTTCGTGGGCAACTGGACGGGTGACAATTCGATCGCGAACATCGACGGGCAGCAGAACCTGTCGGCGACAGTGGGCGGGTTGCCGGTGGACGGGCGGCTCTTGTTCGTGCGGGTGTGGAGTTACCTGAACGGCGAGTGGCTGTTCAACGACTACACGGTGCGCGCGGCGCGGCCCTGACGGGTCACGTCAATCCAGACGATTCGTGGAACCCAGGGGGCCTCCTTTCCGTTACTTTGGTTAGGGAACGAGCCGGAAGGAGGCCACCATGTTCTGCACATTCTGCGGATTCGAGATGAAGACCGGCGACCGGTTCTGCGCGTCCTGCGGTCACGGCGAAGAGACGGCGGCGCCGCCTCCAAAGCCGGAAGCGCGGGGGCCGATGGCCCGGGCGATGATGGACAAGAAGATTGCGGGGGTGTGTGCGGGCATCGCGCGGCACTTCGGCTGGGATGTGACGCTGGTGCGGATTGCATTCCTGCTGGCGATCTTCGTGCACGGGTTCGGGCTGCTGGCGTACATTGTGGGGTGGATTGCGATGCCGCGGGATGACGAGCGGATGCTGGCGGCGGGGTAGCGGGGGGCGTTCACTCCAGGATCGTGGAGAGCCGGGCGAGGACTTCATCCATGATGGTGTCCGGCACGGTTTCGAGTCTCTTCCCTTGACGAGCCTTCAGGTCGAGAGCGCGGGGCTGATCGCAGCGGATGACGCCGGTGGTTGTGGTTCCGGCGCTGGTCAGGTCGACGGCAAAGCCGGCGGTTCGCGCGAACCGGCCTCCGCTGGTGATGGGCAGGACGACCGGAACCCGCGTCAAGCGATTGAAGGCTTCGGGTGAGACGATCAGGACCGGGCGGCGCCCCTTCTGCTCGTGGCCCGCGGAGGGATCGAGGCCGACCATCCAGATTTCGCCGCGCTGCATCAGAGGAGTTCTTCGCCTGCCTGCGGGCCGCTGGTCCATTCGCGGCCGTCTTTCGTGCGAGGGGCCTTCGGGTTGCATTGGGCCAGGAGTTCGTCGAGGGTGTAGCGGGGGCGCGGACGGGGATCGACAACCAGCCGGCCGCTTTCGATCGCGATGCCGACCTGGGCGCCGGGCTGGAGCCGGAGGATATCGAGCAGCGCGGGCGGGACGGCGAGCATGACGGATCCGCCGACCTTTCGCAGGTTTGTGGTGTGCATGCGGGGGGGCTCCTTGGGTTATATTTTAGTATAACTTGGTGCGACCTCTGGCGCGCCTGGCTGGAGGGGAAGAGGGAGGTGGGGTGCGGAGCATCCTGACCGGCGGCAAGACCGCCCGTGTCATCTAAGATGGACCTGGATCTGGCACTGCGAAGGAAGCAAGGAGGTGGCACGTGAGAAAAGAGAACATCGGATCGTCGTTTGACAGTTGGCTTCGGGAAGAGGGCATCTATGAGGACGCGACGGCGGCAGCCATCAAGAAGGTCCTTGCCCGGCAAGTGGAGAGCGCGATGCAGGAGCAGAAGCTGAGCAAGGCCGAGATGGCCCGGCGGATGCGGACGAGCCGGGCCGCGCTGGATCGATTGCTGGATCCGGGGAATGACTCGATCACGCTGGCGACGCTGCAAAAGGCTGCTGCGGCGGTGGGCCGGCAGGTCCGGTTGGAGCTGGTGTAGGGCGAAGTGCTGCGGGTGGGGGTCCGGGGCCTTGGTTTAAGGGTTGGTTTGGGGTGTTATCCGCGTTTTTCCCAGGGTTTGGGGGCGTTGCCGGTGTCGCGGAGGTTGACGCGGTCGTAGAGGTGTTTTTCGTTGGTGGTGCCGAGGGCCTGGTTGTAGAGGCTGGTGAGGCCGAGTTCCTCGCGGAGGTCTTCGACGAAGTTGTGGAGGCCCTTGAGGTGCTCGGCGAGCGCGGGGGTTTTGCGGCCGCCTTCGGTCATGAAGATCATCTGGTAGCCGAGGCTGGTGAGGACGGCGACTTCATCGCCGACGGCGAGGCCGGTGTCCACGAATTCGGGCTGGCCTTCGGCGTTCTCGCGGGCGAGGACGGCAAAGCCGCCTTTGCGGATCAGGGTGCCGTTGGATTTGGCGTCCACGGAGTAGCCCTGGCCTCGGAGATGGTCCATCTGGCCGCTGAAGGTGAGCACACGGGGTTTTTCGCGCTTGAAGAACATGAGAGCCTCTGACGGGGTAGTCTTTTCCATTATAGAGGGCGAGGGGGCCGTCACGATACACTGGTCGATGTTATGACCAAATCCGTTGCCGGCCTCGAAGTTCGGCCCGCCTTCATTCCTCCCCTGGATCCTGATTTTCTCCCTGCTTCGCTGTTTCACCGCGAGTACCGTGCGCAGGCGCGGGCGCTGGGCGCCGAGCCTTTGCGGATCGCTCTGGAGCGCGCCGACGGATCGGTTTCGACCTACGAAACGATCGTGCTGCCGCTCGAGAAAGGGCTGCGCGAGGCGACGCTGCTGTATGTCGAGAGGATCGTGAAGTTCCTGCTGTGGCAGCGGGGCGGATGGAAGGTGACGGTGGGCGGGCCGAAGGGCCTGGGCGAGCATGTGCGGGGGGTGTATTCGGCGGGGGGCGCGCGGGCATTCGACGCGGAGTTCATGGGCGGGGTGTACGAGCATCCGTTCACGGTGGTGGAGTGCAGCGCGGAGGAGTGTCCGGGGACGAAGGAGACGAGCGTGCCGCTGGGGCGGCATCTGGACGGCTGCCGCGTGGGTTTCGATCTCGGGGCGAGCGACCGGAAGGCGAGCGCGGTGAAGGACGGCGAGGTGGTGTTCAGCGAGGAGGTGGTGTGGGACCCGCGCCCGGCGACGGACCCGCAATACCACTACGACGGGATCATGGACTCGATCCGGCGGGCGGCGGCGCATTTGCCGAGGCTGGACGCGGTGGGGGGGAGCGCGGCGGGGGTCTATATTAACAACCGGCCGCGGGTGGCGTCGCTGTACCGCGGCGTGCCGAAGGCGGAGTTTGACGCGCGGATCGCGCCGATGTTCGAGCGGATGCGCGAGGAGTTGGGGGTGCCGTTCGAGGTGGTGAATGACGGCGAGGTGACGGCGCTGGCGGGGTCGATGTCGCTGGGCGAGAACCCGGTGCTGGGGTTGGCGTACGGATCGAGCCTGGCGGCGGGTTATGTGAACCACGAAGGCAACATCACGGGGTGGCTGAACGAACTGGCGTTCGTGCCGGTGGATTACCGGGCGAATGGACCGGTGGACGAGTGGTCGGGGGACGCGGGTTGCGGGGTGCAGTTCTTCTCGCAGCAGGGGTCGAACCGGATCGCTTCGTCGGCGGGGATGGTGTTTGACGCGGCGATGGGGTTGCCGGAGCGTTTGGTGGTGCTGCAGGAGAAGATGAAGGCGGGCGACGAGGTGGCGGCGAAAGTCTATGAATCCATTGGGATTTGCGTGGGCTACGCGCTGGCGCACTATGACGAGTTCTATGAGATGAAGCACGTGCTGGTGCTGGGCCGGGTGACGACCGGGCGCGGCGGCGACATCATTCTCGAAAAGGCGAAAGAAGTGTTGCAGGGCGAATTTCCGGAACTGGCCGGGCGGATCTTGCCGGCGCTGCCGGACGAAAAGAGCCGGCGGGTGGGGCAATCGATTGCGGCGGCGAGTCTGCCGGCATTGGAAGGGAGCAAGTAAAACATGTTGAAAATGACGCAAGCGACGGCGGAATTGTGGACGCCGGACGGGACCGCGGTGGATGCCGCGCTGGCGCGGACGACGCACATGTCGGTGGCCGCGCATCAGGATGACGTCGAAATCATGGCCATGGAAGGCGTTTTGGCCGGTTTTGGCAGCGCGGAGAAGTGGTTTACGGCCGCGATTGTCACCAATGGCGCCGGTTCGGCGCGGAGCGGCATCTATTCGAACTATTCCGACGCCGAGATGCAGCAGGTGCGCCGGGTGGAGCAGAAGAAGGCGGCGTACGTGGGCGAATACTCCTGCGTGGCGTTTCTGGATCATCCGAGTTCGGCGGTGAAGGACGGAAAGAATGCCGGGCCGACGGCCGACATCGCGGCGCTGCTGGCGGCAGCGCAGCCGGAAGTGCTTTATACGCATAATCTTGCGGACAAGCACGATACCCACATCGGGGTGACGATGCACACGATTCGCGCGATCCGTTCGCTGCCGAAAGAGCAGCGGCCGAAAAAGCTCTACGGCTGCGAAGTGTGGCGCGACCTGGATTGGCTGGTGGATGCCGACAAGGTGGCTTTCCGCGTGGATGAGCGCGAGAACGTGGCGATGGCGCTGGTGGGGGTGTTCGATTCGCAGATCACGGGCGGGAAGCGCTATGATCTGGCGACGATGGGCCGCCGCCGGGCGCACGCGACGTATCACGAGAGCCATGCCGTGGACGCGGTGCAGGGAGTGATCTTCGGCATGGATCTGACGCCTCTGATTGAGGACGATGCAAAGGACCCGGGGGCTTACGTGCAGGAGTACATTGCGCGGTTTGCCGAGGATGTGCGGGCGCGGGTCGCGAAAATGAGCTGATCAATCTTTACGGAAGGGGCTGGTTTTCCGGCCCCGACTGTGGTTCACTGCTGACATCGTTGTTTTGAAAGGGGATGCAAGCAGTGACCAAGACCATGGTGTTGCTCTTTGCGCTGGCCGTTTCGGCCCTGGCGCAGTCGGTAGAGACCGTCCCGTTCCGGGTGGTGTTGTCCTCCGCGAACGAAGTACCCCCGGTGAATCTTGCCGCTTCCGGCACTGCAACCGTGTGGCTCCATGTGGTCCGGGACGCAACCGGGGAGATTATCTCGGGTTCAGCGGACTTCGGTGTGCGGTATCAGTTTCCGGATCCGATCACGTTCACAGGGTTGCACATTCACAGCGGGGCGGCGGGTGCAAACGGCCCAGTGGTGATCAATTCGACGCTCACGCGGGTGGAGGACGCGCCGGCCCAGGGCCTGCTTCAATACCAGGGGCAGGTGGCGCCCACGAATGCGGCGGGGTTGGCGGCGCTGCGCGGCGTGCTGGCGAATCCGGCAGGGTACTATGTCAATCTGCACACGACGGCGAACCAGGCGGGGGCGATCCGGGGGCAGATGGAACGGGCACAGACGCTGGTCCTGATGACGCAGTTGAGTTCGGCAAACGAGGTGCCGCCCGCGAACGTGGATGCACAGGGCACCGCGACGCTACTGCTGGTGGCGGGAATGGGCGAAAACGGCGCATTGACGTCCGCGGAAGCGACTTTTGACGTCAATTATGCGGGGTTTCCCGAGGGGACGAGCTTCACGGGCCTGCACATTCATACCGGGGTGGCCGGCGCGAATGGCCCGGTGACGATCAACTCGGCGCTGCAGGGTGCGGTGGCGGCGGCGGCCAGCGGGGCAGGGAACATCCGGTACAGCGCGGAAGTGAACATGGCGAATGCGGCGTCGGTGGCGGCCCTGTATGGGCTGTTTGCGCGGCCGGCGGCGTACTACATGAACCTGCACACGACGGCGAATCCGGCGGGGGCGATTCGGGGCCAGATGCGGAACACGGATAAGTCCACGTTCCAGGTGACGATGCTGCCGGGCAACGAAGTGCCGCCGGTGGTGGGCCTGGATGCGCGGGCCCATGCCGAGTTCACGCTGCACACTCTGCGGAACAATGAAGGTCACGTGCTGGCGGGAATGACGATTTTCGACGTCAACTACCGCTTCCCGGTGGAGACGCAGTTCACGGGCCTGCACATTCACGACGGTGTGGCGGGGGTGAATGGCCCGGTGACGCTGGATTCGGGTTTGAGCCGGACGAATGAGCCTTTGAGCGCGATGGGTGCGGGCAACATTTACCGGTGGAGGACCCAGGATTCGCCTGCGGCGTTCCGGGCGATGAATTCGGTGGTGATCTTCCCTGAAAGACACTACATGAACCTGCACACGACGGTGAACGCGCCGGGGGCGGTCCGGGCACAGTTGATGGAGGCGACTTCGGTACGGCCCGAGATATCTGCGATTCTGAGCGGGGTGAGTCATCCGGACTTCCGGACGGGCGCGCCGCTGGGTCTGATCACGATTTTCGGCGAGAATCTGTTCCGGGTTCCGGCCGATTCGGGGTCATTTGAGGCCGCCGCGCCGCTGATGTTGAACGGCACGACGGTCACCATCGGCGGCAGGGAAGCCGCGATCGTCACCTTGGGCCGGGAGGCCAGTTTCATTCCAACGGACTACATCGTGGCACAGGTGCCGGCTGGGGTGTCCGCGGGCGATCATCCGGTGGTGGTGAGCAACTCGAACGGGCCGGGCATGGCGGCGATGCTGACGGTCCAACAGATCGCGCCGGTCCTCTACTTTGACGAAGTGGGGGCGATCGCGTTCCGGGTCAGTGACATGTCGCTGATTGGGCCGGGCAATCCGGCGCGGGCCGGGGACTCGATCGCGCTGCTGATGACCGGTTTGGGCCAGGTGCTGCCGGGGTTGACGACGGGCGAATATGCCTCGGCCGATCCCGAGGCGATGGTGGCCGGTCCGTTGCAGGTGAGTATTGGCGGCAGGGCCGCGACGGGAGTGCAGGCGACGGCCTGGCCGGGGTTCGCGGGTCTGAACCGGGTAGTGCTGACGGTGCCGGAGGGCGTTACCGGGATGGTGGAAGTGGCGGTATCGCAGATTCCGCCCGTGGGTCTGACGCCACAGCCCGTTTCGTCGAACCGGGCGACGATTCTGGTGGAGTGAGCCCACTGGAAAAGGGCGGAGCCGGAGACGCGGTTTCGCCCCTTTCCAACCCCAAACTTGCCCTTAGTGTATTGATGCTATTGCGCTGAACCAGCCACTGTGGGTCAATTGACAGGATGAAGAACCGGGGCCGTTACTGGGCCTTGGCCGGACACGCTGAACTGGCGTTTGTCAGGATCGGGCAGGGCAAAGATCAAGGAGCATCGGACGAACGCGATTTGGCGCGATGCGCCGGGGTTTGCGACGGCCGGGAGGTGGGGAATCTGTGGCCCGCGCCGGGCCGAATCCGTCAGGGATGGGCGCGATGACGGCTTGGCGCTGGGCGGCGGCGCTGGGTCTCGCGCTGCTGGTCAACTCCTTCTACCTTCTGGCCTTCGCCTCGCCGACGATTTTCTACATGGCGAACGTGGTGGCGCATCTGGTGTTGGGCGCCGGGGCGGCGGCAGCATTTGGGTGGCTGCTGTGGCGTTCGGGCGAGTTCCGGGCAAGGGCGAGGCGAGCGGTGCTGGTGCTGGCGGTGGGGGTGCTATCGGGGGGGGGACTCGCGTGGACCGGCGCATTGCAGGAATTCCGCTGGCTGTTGTGGGCGCATGTGGCGGCGAGTTTCGCGGGGGTGTTGCTATTGATCCCGGCGGCGCGGTGGCCGGCGCTGAAGTGGACGTTCAGTGCCGGCGCCGTGGCGGTGGCAATGGTTTCTGGTTTTGGCGCCGTTTGGCCGGATGCCGCGCAGCGGATCAGCAATACGGAGCAGGTCTTTTCATTGATGGATGAGGAGGGCGGGGGACTCCAATCACCCTTCTGGCCATCGGCCGCCCGGACCAAGGGAGACGGCACGGTTCCAGCCGGCTATTTCATGGACTCGGCGCTGTGCGGCGAATGTCACAAGGACATTTACCGGCAGTGGCAATCGTCGATGCACCGCTGGTCGTCGCTGAACAACCAGTTCTACCGGAGGACGGTGGAGCACATGCAGGAAATCACGGGTACGCAGAGCAGCAAGTGGTGTGCTGGCTGTCACGATCACGCGTTGCTGTTTTCGGGCAAGTGGGAGCAGCCTGTCCGCGAGCAACTGGACACACCGGAGGCGCACGCGGGGCTGGGCTGTGTTTCGTGCCATTCGATCGTCCATGTCGCGGGGAGCCTGGGCAACGGGGGCTTCACGCTCGAATATCCGAGGCTGCACGAGATTGCGGCGAGCCGGAATCCGTACATCCGGGCGCTCGGCCGGCTGTTGACGCACCTCGATCCGGAGCCCCACCGGCGAACGTACATGAAGCGCTTCATGCGCGAGGACGCGGCTGAATTCTGCTCGGCTTGCCACAAGGTGCACTTCGATCAGCCGGTGAATCACTATCGCTGGCTGCGCGGGTTCAATGACTATGACAACTGGCAGGCGAGCGGCGTCTCGGGGCAGGGGGCGCGGTCGTTCTACTACCCGGAGGAACCGCAGACGTGCGCGGATTGTCACATGCCTCTGGTGCCGTCGCGGGATCCGGGTCACCGCAACGGACAGGTCCATTCGCACCGTTTCGCGGCCGCGAATACGGCAGTGCCGTTTGTGAACGGGGATGTGACGCAGCAAAAGGCGGTAGAAGGATTTCTGCAGTCCGGCTTCATTTCGCTGGACATTTTCGCGGCATCGCCGGCGGAGGAGCCGGGTGGAACGCGGGTGATCAGGCACGCGGATGAGCGATCCGAGGAGGCGATGACCACGTTCGCAGTGGGCGAGGAGGCGGATTCAGCCGCGCCGGTGTTCCTGCGCGAGGTTGGGAAGGTGGCCGCACCGCTCGATCAGGTGGGGCCCGTGGTGCAGCCCGGGGACACGGTTCGGGTCGATGTGGTGGTCCGGACCCGCAATATTGGACATTTCTTCCCCGGAGGCACGGTGGATGCATTCGACATCTGGATCGAACTCACGGGCGAGGACGCGACGGGGCGCAGAATTTTCTGGAGTGGGCGGGTGGCGGATGAGGGCCGCGGTCCGGTGGATCCCGGCGCCCATTTCTACCGGTCGGTGCTGCTGGATGGCGATGGCAATCTGGTGGACAAGCGCAACGTCTGGCAGGCTCGCGGCCTGCTGTACGTGCGTCTGATTCCGCCGGGGGCGGCGGATGTCGTCCATTACCGGATGAAGATTCCGGAGAATGCGCAGGGGCCCGTGAAGCTGACCGCGAAGCTGCATTATCGCAAGTTTTCGTGGCAATACACGCGTTTTGCCTACGCGGGGCGCGCCGTGGCCGGCCAGGATCCCGCGCGCGTCAGCCTCCATTACGACAGCCGCGAGTATGATTATGCGCCGGCCAACATTCCGGTGAATGTGGCGGGCGGAGTGAAGGGCCGGATTCCCGTGCTTCCGATCGTGACGCTCGCGGAGGCGCGGACGGAGATGGCGCTCGGTCCCCGAGGCGCGGCCGCCGGATGGCGTCCCGTCATCCGCAAGTTGGACCGCGAGCGCTGGAATGACTGGGGGATCGGCATGCTGTTGCAGGGCGACATCAGGGGGGCCGGGTACGCATTTCGCAAAGTCACCGAAATCGATCCGGAGTATCCTGACGGCTGGGTGAATCTGGCGCGCGCATTGATTCAGGAGGGCGAGTCCGAAACGGCGCGGCCGCTGCTGGAGCGGGCGCTGCGGTTGAAGCCGGGGCTGGCCCGGGCGCAGTTCTTCCTCGCGGCGGTCGAGAGGTCAGCCGGGAATCACGAGGAGGCGATTCGCCTGTTGCGCGAGGTGACCAGGCAGTACCCACGTGACCGGGTGGCACAGAATCAGTTGGGGCGTCTTCTGCTGGTGAAGCGCGATTATGGCGCCGCGGCCGCCGCCTATCGCGCCGTACTGACCGTGGACCCCGAGGACATTCAGGCGCATCAGAGTCTGATGCTGGCCTACCGCGGCCTTGGCGACATGGACCGGATGCGCGCCCACGAGCGACTCTTCCACCGCTTCAAGGTGGACGAATCCTCGCGGATGATCACGGCTGGGCGAAGGCCGGCCAGCGCCGATGAGCACAACGAGCGTCAGCCGATCCACGAGCACGAGAGTATCCCGCTGCCCTAGACCGCCGGTCGCAGATCCCGGCAAGGAGAATCCGCGCGCATTGAGTGCCAGCAAGTTGGCCGCCTTCGGAGGCAGAGGGGGCGGGGCTTTCGCTATAGTCAAGAAATAAGATCCATGCAACCGAAACTTGAACTCGCATCCATCACTGACGAATTTACCCCCGACCTCGAGCCCGCGCTCGACGCGATGGCCGCCATCGGCATGACCGGCGCAGAACTGCGGGTCGTCTGGGGCAAGAACATCATGGACCTCACCGACGACGAAGTGAAGCGTGCGATGGACCTCATCAACGCCCGCAACATGCACGTCCTGTCCATCGCCTCGCCTCTGCTGAAGTGTGTTCTGCCGGGCGGACCCGACGTGGACACGCGGTTCCAGCAGGATGTCTTCGCTTCGAAGCACACCTTTGAAACCCAACCCGCGCTCATGGACCGTGCTCTCAAGCTGAGCGAAATGACCGGCGCCAAAATCATCCGCGTCTTCAGCTACTGGCGGACGGTCGAACCGGCCAAGTGCGTCGATGCCGTGTGCGAGGCCGTCACGCGCCTTGCGGACCAGGCCAAGCCCCACAATGTCATCATCGGCATCGAGAACGAACACGCTTGCAACGTCGGTACCGCGGCGGAAGCCAAGGTGATTCTGGATGCCGTCCAGCACCCCAACCTCCAACTCGTTTGGGATCCCGCGAATATGCTGGTCGCCGGGGAAGATCCCTTTCCCGCGGGCTATGACATCCTGCCGAAGGACCGGATTGCCCACGTGCACGCGAAGGACTGCCACATGGAAGGCCTTACACCCATCTGGGGTCCTGTCGGCACCCGCCGCGTCGACTGGAAGGGCCAGATTGCGGCTCTGCTCCGGGATGGGTACACGGGGGCAGTCAGCCTCGAAACCCACTGGCAGGGTCCGAACAACAACAAGTTCGAGGCCAGTGTCATCTGTGGCTGGAATCTGCGCGGATTGCTTGCCGCCTGATCCCCCATTTTCCAAACCGGCTTCTGCGGCGCCCCCTGGGGGGGCGCCGTTTTCATTTCCTCCATAACCAGAGCCCCGGTTCATGCGTCTTAGGCTGCATACCATTCATCCAACAGGAAAGGGCGAAATGATATCCTTGTGCCAACGAGGGGGAAGCTAATGCGCTACCGGTCCCTGCTGGCTGCCGTCATTCTTCTGGTCATCCTGGCCGGGGTGTTGCTCGGCCAGCGCCGCATCCGTCAGGTTTTCCGTGAGGACGAGAACGAGATGCTCGTCCTGCCGTCCGATGCGGCGGAGAAGACGGAGTTCGTCTGGGCGCGGTTGCGTTACCCTTCTCTGCGCGCCAGCGGTATGTGGGCGATGCGCGGATCCTGGACCGTCGATTACCCCAAGGCGGATCGCACCTTCCTGCAGGGCCTTCGCCGTCTGACGCGCATGCACGCGAAAGCGATGGAGCAGGTCGTTGACCTGGTCAGCGACGACATCTATAACTATCCCTTTGTCTATGTAGTCGAACCCGGCCACTGGGACCTGCCCGAGGCGCAGGCGAAGAAACTGCGAGAGTACATCGACCGCGGCGGCTTCCTGATGACCGACGACTTCCACGGCACGTTCGAGTGGAGCGTCTTCACCGACAGCCTCAACCGGGGATTTCCCGACCGGACCGTGGAGGACCTTGCCGACGATGACCCGATCTTCCACGTCCTCTACGACCTCAGTGACCGCTTTCAGGTCCCGGGCATCGTCAATTATCCCTTCGACAAAACCCACGAGTATGACGGTTTTGAAGCCCGCTGGCGCGCCATTCGAGACGACCGCGGCCGGATTGTGATGGCCATCTGCCACAACATGGACCTCGGCGATGCCTGGGAGTGGGCCGACCATCCCCAGTACCCGGAAAAGTATGCATCGCTGGCCTATCGCGTGGCCATCAACAACATCATCTACGCGATGACCCATTAGGAGAGCACCCGCCACCCGCCCATGTTCGAATTTCTCTTCAAATACCCTTGGGCGATGTACCGCAAGGGGACGTTCGTGTTCCTCAGCGGTTGGCCGCTCTGGCTGCTGGCGCTGCTGACCGCCGCCGCGGCCGGTTTTCTGTTGTGGCTCTTCCTTCGCCGCCGTGAGCAGTGGCGAGGCCCGATTCGCGCGTCGATCCTGGCAGGCTTCCAGTGCCTCGTTTTTGCCGTACTTCTGCTGATGCTCTGGCAGCCAGCACTCAGCGTAGCCACGCTCCGATCGCAGCAGAATGTCGTTGCGGTTGTTCTGGACGCATCCCGCAGCATGGCCCTCGCCGACGACGGCCGTTCCCGTTTCGACATCGCCCGCGCCGCTCTCGATGGAGGTCTGCTCGGCGAACTCCGGAAGAAGTATCCCATCCGTCTCTATACCGCCGGCGCCGCCCTGCAGCGAGTGGACCAACTTGAAGGGCTTCAACCCGCGGAAAGCGCCACCCGCCTGGGTGACACACTCAAGTCCGCCGCGGGTGAAGCCTCCACCCTGCCGATCGGGGCCATCGTCCTCATCTCCGACGGCGCCGACAACGACGGTGGACTCGACCAGCAAACTATCGCCGCGCTTCGCGCCGCCCGCCTCCCGGTCCACACGATCGGCGTGGGCCGCGAGACCCCTGTGAGCGATATCGAAATCGCGGGCGTACAGACGCCCGCCCGTTCGCTGCCCGGCACGCGCCTCAATGCATTCGTCACGATCCGCCAGCACGGATTCGCCGGCGGCGTAGCCACGCTCTCCGTTCGTGATGGCGACAAGATTGTCGCCTCCCGCCAGATCCGCCTGGATGGGGATGGAAAGCAGTCAATTGAGTCCATCTCTTTTCTGTCCGGGGAGAAGGGCGCCCGCGCCTTCAAATTCGCCGTCGAGCCTCTCGAAGCTGAGTCGAACCGCGCCAACAACGCGGTAACGCGCCTCGTCCACGTGGAGGACCGCCGCCCGCGCATTCTCTACGTCGAGGGCGAACCGCGCTGGGAGATGAAGTTCATCCGCCGCGCCGTGGAAGAAGACCCCAATATCGAGCTGGTGTCCATGCTGCGCACGACGCAGAACAAGATCTACCGGCAGGGGATCGGCGACCCAGCGGAACTCGAACAGGGCTTCCCCGCCACCGTGGATGAACTGTTCGCGTACGAGGCGCTGATCATCGGAGCCGTCGAAGCCGCGTGGTTCAGCGGCCCCCAGCAGGCTCTGATCCGCGAGTTCGCCGACCGCCGCGGCGGCGGCGTCCTCTTTCTCGGAGGCCGTGCCGCGCTCAGTGAAGGTGGCTGGCAGGCGACGCCGGTCGCCGAGATGCTTCCAGTCGAACTGCCGGCGCGCAAGTCCACCTTCCATCGCGAACCCGCCAAGGCCGAACTGACCGGGCCGGGCATGGACAGTCTGATCACGCGTCTCGACGATGATCTCGCTCAGAATGCCGCTCGCTGGAAAGCTCTCCCTGCTCTGGCCGACTATCAGGAAACCGGCGCTCCGAAGCCCGGCGCGCTTGTCCTCGCCCAATTCAATACCGGCACGGGACGCCGCTTCCCCCTGCTCTCGACCCAAAACTACGGCCGGGGCCGCGTCGCACTCCTGGCTACCGGCGGCACCTGGAAGTGGCAGATGCTTCAGGACTCGAAGGACACGACCCACGAACGCTTCTGGCAGCAACTGCTCCGCTGGCTCGCCTCCGATACCCGGGGCCGGGTCACCGCCCTCACCAGCAGTACCGTCATCAGCGATGCCGCGAAGGTCCAACTCCGCGCCGACATCCGCGACAACAACTATCTCCCGCTCGCCGACGCCTCCGCCGAAGCCCGCCTGATTGGACCCGGCGGCCTCGCGGACAGCGTCGCGCTTCTGCCTGATCCCCAAACTCCAGGCCAGTATTCCGCCGAATTCCAGGCCTCCGAACCGGGCTCCTACCTTGCCGAGATCGTCGCCCGCCGCGGCGAACAGGAAATCGCCCGCGATGTCACGACCTTCCTGCGCGAGGACGGAGTGGCCGAGAACTTTCGCACCGAGCAGAATCGTGAACTGCTTGAACGGCTGGCCGCTCAGACCGGCGGCCGCTACTATCCCATCGGCGGGGCTTCCGATCTCATCGATGAGATCGACTTCAGCGAAGCCGGCCTTTCCGTCCGCGAGACGCACGATCTCTGGGATGTTCCATTCGCCTTCCTCCTTCTGGCTCTCCTGAAGGGCGCCGAATGGCTGCTCCGCCGCCGCTGGGGGGCCGTCTGATGAAACCCGTCCTCCTCTTGCTCGCACTTGCTTCCGCCCTTTCCGGAGCCACCTGGCATGTGATCGCCGGCGGTCTCGGCGGCGACGCCGACTACGAAACACGCTTCCGTTCGCTCGCCGCCGACATGCAGAAACTGGCCGCCGGCGAAGGCGTTCATGTCACTGCTCTTTCCGGTCCCGAAGCCACCAAAACCGCACTCAAGTCCGCCATCGACCGCGCCGCCGCCGAGGCGGGCCCTGATGATCTCTTCGTCCTCACGCTCATCGGCCACGGCACTTGGGATCAGGTCGAGTACAAGTTCAACGTCCCCGGCCCCGACGTCACCGCAACCGAACTCGCCGCCTGGCTGGACCGCATTTCCGCCCGCCAACTCGTCGTTCTTGCGACCAGCGCCAGCGGCGGCGCCCTCGAAGGCCTCAAACGGCCCAATCGCGTCCTGGTCACGGCCACCCGCTCCGGCATGGAGCGCAATGCGGTCGTCTTCCCCCGCTATTGGGTCGAAGCCTTCCGGGACGCCAACGCCGACACCGACAAATCCGGCGCGGTCAGCGCTCTCGAAGCTTTCCGCTACGCCGACAAGAAAACCAGCGACTTCTACCAGACCCAGCAGCGCCTTGCTACCGAACACGCCATGCTTGAAGACACTGGCGTCCGCGAGGCCGTCCGCGCCCCCTCGCCCGACAACGGCCAGGGCCTCGCCGCTTCCACCTTCCAGGTCGTCCGCTTTGGCAAACTCCAGGAAGCCCTCCGCGACCCCGCAAAACAGAAACTCCTCGCCCGCAAAGAGCAGATCGAACAGGCCATCGACAAACTGAAGTACGAGAAGGCGGCGATGCCCGCTGCAGACTACCGCAAAAAACTCAGCGCGCTGCTCCTCGAACTCGCTCAGATTCAGGAGGAACTCGAACCATGAGCCGCCTCCTCGCCTTCATTTTGCTTGCGGCCACCTCGACACTTGCCGCCACTCCCGCCGAATGCTGGAAACTCCGTAAACTCAGCCGTCCGCTCGATGCCCGCGCGTGCTTCCTCCAGCTCGCCGATTCCACCCGCCCCGCGGAAATGGCCGAAGGCTTCTGGGGCCTCGGCGAATTTGAAAAAGCCGGCGCCGCCTTCCGCATCGCCGCCGTCCAGGAGCCCAAAAACCCCGATATCCGCGTCCGCTGGGGCCGCCTCCTCCTCGAACGTTTCAACGTCACCGAATCCAGCCAGCTTTTTCAGGAGGCCCTCGAACTCCGCAAGGACGACGCCTCCGCCCTCCTCGGCCTCGCTGTCTCCCTGAAGGAAGGCTTCGACCGCCGCGCCATCGACCTCGCCCGCCAGGCCGTCGAAAGCAACCCCAAACTCCTCGAAGCCCAGGAACTCGTCGCCGCCCTCGTCCTCGAAGATGGCGACTTCCCCAAAGCCCGCGAGGAAGCGGACAAGGCCCTCGCCCTCGACCCCCTTGCCCTCGACGCCATGGCCGTCCATGCCGCCATCGACCTGCTGACCGATCAGCCCGAATCCCCCTGGCTCAAGAAAATGCTCGACGCCAGCCCCGCCTACAGCACCGGCTACGCCCACATCGCTCACTGGTTTGTCCTCAACCGCCGCTATGTCGAGGCGATCGACCTCTACCGCAAAGCCATCGCCCTGGAGCCTGAAAACTGGGCTGCCCGCTCCAACCTCGGCATCAATCTGATGCGCGTTGGCAATGACCGCGAAGCCAAGGAACTCCTTGAACAGTGCTACGACAACGGCTTCCGCAACGCCGCCACCGCCAACAGCCTCAAACTTCTCGATTCGCTCAAGAACTACGAGACCTTCCGGACAAAACGCGCCGTCCTCCGTCTCCACAGGAGCGAAGCCGCGCTCCTTCGCCCGTACGTTGAACGCGAAACCGAACGAGCCCTTTCCGCTTTCGAGAAGAAATACAATCTTCGTCTCCCCGAACCCGTCCAGATCGAGTTCTATCCCATGCACGAGGACTTCGCCGTGCGCACCATGGGCATGCCCGGCCTTGGCGCTCTCGGCGTCACCTTCGTCATGTCCATCGCCATGGACAGCCCCTCCGGCCGCGAACCGGGATCATACCACTGGGCTTCCACCCTCTGGCACGAACTCAGCCACGTCTTCACCCTCCACGCCACCAACCACCGCGTCCCCCGCTGGTTCACCGAAGGCGTCGCCGTCCATGAAGAGACCGCCACCAACCCCGAATGGGGCGAGCGCGTCACCCCTCAAATCCTCTGGGCCATGAAGGAGAAGAAACTCCTTCCCATCGCCACGCTCGACCGCGGCTTCATCCGCCCCGCCTACCCGAATCAGGTCGTCGTGAGCTACTTCCAGGCTGGCCGGATTTGCGACTACATTAACGAACGCTGGGGCTGGTCCAAGATCCTCGAAATGCTCCAGGCTTTCGCCAAATCCCAGCCCACCGCCGAAGTCGTCGAATCCGTCCTTGGACTCAAGCCCGAGGAGTTCGACAAACAGTTCTTCGCCTGGCTCGACCAGCAGCACGCCGACTCCGTCAAAGGCTACCAGGAGTACCTGAAGCGCGCTCCCGAAATCACCAAAGCCCGCCTCGAAAAGCGACACGACGACGCGCTCCGCCTCTCCGCCGAGATCAAAAGCCTCTACCCCGACTTCGTCGAACGCGGCAATGTCTACGAGGCCCGCGCCCTCTCCTTCCTCGCCAAGGACGACAAACCCGCCGCCGCCGCTGAACTCCGCGAGTACGCCCAGCGCGGCGGCCGCAACCCCGAATCGCTCAAGAAACTCGCCGAACTCGAAGCGGAACTCGGCCGTTCCGCCGAAGCCCGGGCCGCCCTCGAACGCCTCCTCTGGATCTACCCGGTCAAGGACGAACCCCTGCACAAGAAACTCGGCGACCTTCGCGCGGAGGCCGGCGATTGGTCCGGCGCCGCCGAGGAGTTTGCCGCGGTCGTCGCCCTCGATCCCACCGATCCCGCCACGGCCCACTACGACCTGGCCCGCGCTCACCTCGCCCTCAAGCGCGTCGCTGAAGCCGAAGAGCAGATTCTGCTCTCCCTCGAACATGCCCCGGGATTTCGCCCGGCCCAGAAACTCCTGCTGGAGATTAACAAGGAACGAACCAATAAACCATGACCAGCGAAATCGATCTGTCCACCCTCAAAGCCCGCGTCGACCGCTTCCAGCAAGTCCAGCAGGCCATCATCCGCGAGGTCCGCAAAGTCATCGTGGGCCAGGAAGAGGTCCTCGAACAACTGATGATCGCCCTGTTCGTTGGCGGGCATTGTCTCATTACCGGACTCCCCGGCACCGCCAAGACCCTGCTGGTCCGTACCATGGCCCAGACCCTCGGCCTCGGCTTCAAGCGCATCCAGTTCACCCCCGACCTGATGCCCTCCGATATTACCGGCACCGACATCCTCGAGGAAGAACCCGGCACCAATCGCCGCGTCTGGACCTTCGTCCCCGGCCCCATCTTCGGCAACATCGTCCTTGCCGACGAAATCAACCGCACTCCCCCCAAGACCCAGTCCGCGCTGCTCGAAGCCATGCAGGAACTCAGTTGCACCGTCCGCGGCAACCACTACAAACTCCCCTCGCCGTTCTTCGTTCTCGCGACCCAAAACCCCATCGAACTCGAAGGAACCTACCCGCTGCCTGAAGCACAACTCGACCGCTTCATCTTCAACACCCTCCTCGATTACCTGGGACCCGAGGACGAACTCAGGGTCATCGGCCTCACCACCACGACCGACAAAGCTGTCCCCGAACCCGTCACTTCCGCCGAGGAAATTCTCGAATTTCAACAACTCGTGCGCATGGTCCCCATCTCCGAGGACATCGCCCGCTACGCCGTCGGCCTCGTCCGCGCCACGCGCGTCACCGACCCCACTGCCCCCGACTTCGTCAAGAAATACGTCAACTTCGGAGCCAGCGTGCGCGGTATCCAGAACATCGTCCTCGCCTCCAAGGCCCGCGCCCTGATGCACGGCCGCCATCATGTCACCTATCAGGACGTCACGACTCTCATGCGCGCCGTCCTCCGCCATCGCATCCTCCTCAACTTCCAGGCCGAGAGCGACCGCCTCACGCCCGACGACATCCTCAGCCGCCTGCTCGAGGCCAGGCCTGTCCCCGCCAGTTAAGGACCCTTGATGAACCAGCGCTTCCTCGACCCGCAGATCCTCGCCGGCATCGCCAACCTGGAGTTGACCGCCAAGACCGTCGTCGACGGCTTCATCTCCGGCTTGCACCGCTCGCCCGACTTCGGCTTCAGCCAGGAGTTCGCCGAGTACCGCCCCTACGTCCCCGGCGACGACCTCCGCTACGTCGATTGGAACGTCTACGCCCGCGCCGACCGCCTCTACCTCAAACGCTACCGAGGCGAAACCAATACCCGCGTCACCATCCTCCTCGACCGCAGCGCTTCCATGCGCTTCCAGGGCCGCGGCGTCTCCAAAATTGACTACGCCCGCTTCCTCGCCGCCTCCCTGGCCTACCTCGCCCACCGCCAGCGCGACGCCGTCGGCTTCATCGGTTTCGACGATGAAGTCCGCGATTTCGTCGAACCTTCCTCCCGCCAGGGCACCTGGCTCAAAGTCCTCCACGGTATCGACCACGCCGAACCCGGCCACCGCACCGACTTCGCCAAACCCTTCTTCCTCTTCCAGGACATGCTCCGCCGCCGCGGCATCGTCATCGTTCTTTCCGACTTTTTCGCCCCGCCCGCCGAAATCATCCACACCGTCGCGCCTCTCCGCCATCGTGGCAACGATGTCCTGCTCTTCCACGTCCTCGACCCCGAAGAGATCCGCCCCTCGCTTGCCGGGCCCCGCATTCTCATCGACCTCGAAACCGGCCAGGAACTCGAAGTCTCGCCCGAATTCGCCACCTCCTCCTACCCGGCCCGCATCGATGCCCATCTCGAAGCCATGCGCTCCCACGCCCAGGGCGCGGGCGTCAGCTACCAACTCCTCGAGACCGGACGCCCGCTCGATGCCGCCCTCCGCGAATATCTCACCATCCGGCAGGGGAGGCTCTAATGGGTCTCCTTGCTCCCTGGTTCCTCGCCGGACTCGGCCTCCTCGGCCTCCCTCTCTATCTGCACCTGCTCAAACGCCACAAGTCCACCCCGCAACATTTCAGCTCGCTCATGTTCTTCGAGCGTTCGACCTCCGCCTCCGTCCGCCAGCGCCAACTCGACTATCTCCTCCTGCTCGCCCTCCGCCTCGCTCTGCTTGCGCTGATCGTCTTTGCCTTCACCCGCCCCTTCGTCACCTCCACCGCCGCCGGACCCGGTGGCGACCGCCTCCTCCTGTTCGCCATCGATGAATCCGCCAGCATGGCCTTCGGTGATCGCCTCCCCCGCGCAAAACAGGACGCCCGCGCCGTTCTCTCTCAGGTCCGCGGCAACACCCGCGCCCAGGTCATCGCCTTCTCCTCCTCCGCCCGCCTCCTCAACGAACCCACCGCCGACCCCGCCATCCTTCAGGCCGCCCTCGACTCCATCGCGCCCACTGGCGCCCGCAGTTCTCTCGGCGACCTCGCCGGCGCTCTCCGCAATCTCGCCCGCGCCTCCGCCGCCCCCGTCGAAGTCCACCTCTTCAGCGACCTCCAGCGCTCCTCCATGCCTCCCGGCTTTGCCGAACTCCGCCTCGAACCCGGCACCCAGCTCGTCCTCCATCGCTCGGCCGACAAGGACGAACCCAATTGGACCGTCGAATCCGTCTCCGCGCCCGGCCGCCTCGTTGACCCCAAATCAGCCCGCGTCGAAGCTACCCTCGCCGGTCACAACACCCCCGAATCCACCCGCTTCGTCGAACTCCGTGTCAATGGCCGGACCGTCGCCCGCCAGTCCGCCGTCATCCCTGCCAGTGGCCGCGCCGTCGTCGCCTTCACCGGCCTCGATGCGCCGTTCGGTTTCTCCCGCTGCGAAGTCGCTTTCGCCGAACCCGACAGCCTCCCCGCCGACGACCGCTCCTTCTTCTCCGTCCAGCGCGCCGATCCCGAACGAATCCTCTTCCTCCACGGCCCCCGTTCCGCCGCCTCCGCCGTCTTCGTCCGCGCCGCCCTCGAGACCGCCGCCCCCGGCCTCTTCACCCTCGACGTCCTCCCCGCCGCCTCCGCCGCTTCCCTCAATCTCGACAAATACGCCGCGGCCGTCCTCTCCGACCCCGGCCCTCTGCCTGCCTCACTCGACACCGCCCTCCAGCGCCACGTCGAGCAGGGCAGGGGACTCCTCCTTGCCGTCGGCCCTGCCACCACCGCCGCCGGCAAAGCCCCCGTCGCCGGCCTCAGCATTCGCGGCAGCCAGTATGAAGCCCGCGCCGCCGACCGATTCTCCTCCCTCGGTGAAGCCGACCTCGCCCACCCCGCCATCGCCCGCACTGACCGCTGGGACGGCGTCCGCTTCTTCCAACTCTTCGACCTGGAACCCGGCTCCGCCACCGTCGTCGCTCGCGCCACTACCGGCGCCCCCCTCCTCCTCGAGTGGCGCAAAGGTGCCGGCCGCGCACTTCTGCTCGCCTCCACCCTCGATAACGACGCCAACGACTTCCCTCTCCATCCCGCCTTCGTCCCTTTCATCGACCAGTCCCTGCGCTGGCTCTCCGGCCTGGAAGAGCGCGCCGCCCGTCTTACCGTCGGCGCCGCTCTCGACCTCAAATCGGACGCCTCTTCCGCCGCTTCCGTCGAAGTCCTCGACCCCGACGGCGATCGCGCCCTCTCCCTGGCCGACTCCGCCCGCCAGTCCACTCTCGCCCTCGACCGCCCCGGCTTCTGGGAAGTCCGCCGCCCCGGCGGCCGCCAGGAACTCGTCGCTGTCAACATCGACCGCCGGGAGTCCGACCTCACTCTGATGCCCCTGGACTCCGCCGAACTCTGGCAGGGCGCGCCCCTCGATCGCGCAACCCCTGCTCCCTCCGCCACCGCCGCCGCCGAGCCCCGGCGCCGGCAACTCTGGCCCTGGATCCTCGCCTTCGCCCTCCTCGCGGGCCTCGGCGAAGCCTTCGTCGCCAGCCAACACTTCTCCCGGGAGGCGCTATGAACCCCATCGAGCGATTCCACGACTATCTCGCCAGCCTGGAACAACGCCTGCGCTGGAAAGCCTGGGCCCTCGGCGCTGCCGCCATCGCGCTCGCCGCTCTCCTCGGCACCCTCGCCGGCGCTTTCGCCGCCAACCGTTACGCCTTCTCCGAGGCCAGCCTCTTCTGGGCCCGCTTTGCCCTGTTCCTCGCCATCGGGTTCGCCCTCGTCTTTGGACTTGTCCTCCCCTGGCTTCGCGTCTCCCGCCGTCGCGCCGCCAGTGAAGCCGAACGCCGCCACCCCGCCTTCGAACAGCGTCTCGCCACTCTCGCCACCTCCCCCGAAGACGGCAACCCCTTCCGCGCCCTCCTGGCCGAAGAGGCACTCGACCGCGCCGCCGGCTTCCCTCCCCAGCGACTCGTCACCCCCCAAACCCTCCTCGGCCTCTCCCTCGCCGGCGCTCTCGGCGCAGGCGCTCTGCTCTGGCTGACCCTCGCCGGACCAGGCCCCCTCGGCTACGGCGCGGGCCTCCTCTGGGCCGGGCCCCCCAAGGACGGAGGCCAGTCCTACTACAGGATTCTCGTCCAACCCGGCGATCGCAAAGTCCGCAAAGGCGCCGACCTCGTCGTCGAAGCCCAACTCCTTGGCTTCGATGCTCCCGAAGTCCGCCTCCTCGCCCGTCCCGCGGGCGCTTCCAAGTGGGAAACGCTCGTCATGGAACCCAAGGAAGGCGTCGCCGGCGGCTATGGCTTCCTCCTCGCCGGCCTCTCCGAACCCCTCGAGTATCTCGTCGAAGCCGGACGCGTCCGCTCCTCCCTCCACAACATCTCCGTCGTGGACCTCCCCGCCGTCCGCAAGATCCGCGTCACTTACAATTTCCCCTCCTGGATGAATGTCCGCGCCCAGGTCGAAGACCCCGGTGGCGACCTCCGCGCCGTCGAAGGCACCGAAGCCGAAATCCTCGTCGAAACCGACCGCCCCCTCTCCCAGGGCCTCCTCCTGCTCGACGACGGCTCCCGCGTCGCCCTCGAGTCGCGCGGCGGCAACCTCGCCGCCGGCAAGATCACCATTCGCAAGGATGGCCTCTACTC
>DNFG01000080.1 GCA_003487005.1 Bryobacterales bacterium | reverse complement strand
CTCGCCATCCTCGCCATCGCCGCTTTCTCCGTCCGCTACGGACTCCTTCAGTCCCTCGACCTCCGCTCCCCCCTCGCCCAGGTCAGCTTCGATACCCTCACCGGCGCCCCCGACCCCAAATCCGCCAACAAGCGCAACGGCCCCAACCCCAATCTCCCCCAACCGGAAACCCTCTTCCTGCCCGAAGCCGAACGGGCCAGCGTCGAAGAGTCCGAACTCGCCCACGAGGAAGCCCTCCGCGAGTCCGAATTCGCCGCCAATACCGCCGGACGTCAGGGCGAAGGCCAGAACCCCGAAAGCGCCGAATCCGGCGGCGACGAAGGCGAAGAAGGCGGTGAAGACGGCGAATCCGCCTCCTCCGGCGACCCCAATCGCCCCCCGGGCATCCAGGATCCCCGCAATCCCAAGGGCGATAACCAGGCCCCCCCCAAGTCCCCCGACAAGGACTCTTCCCTGATGGAGAAGATGCGCGACGCCCTCGCCAACCTGATGCAGAAGATGAAGGTTGAACCCCAGGGCGCCGACCAGAAACAGGTCGCCGCCAACAAGAAAGCGGGCGGCCAGTCCGGCGAAGGCCAGAAACAGCAGTCCGACCGTGGCAACCCCACCAAGGGCGAGTCCGACTCCAAAGGTGACCCCGGCGACGCCCAGGGCGACCCCGACGGCGAAGCCCAGCAGGCCCAGAACGCCCAGGCCCCGGGTCAGAAATCCTCCGATTCCCCCTCCGCCGACCAGAAATCCGGCGTCGGCCAGCAGGACGGCCGCAAGGACACCGAACTCGCCGAACACGCCGAAGCCATGGGCAAACTGACTGAACTCCTCGGCAAACGCTCCCAGAACATCCAGGGCGAGATCATGGTCGAGGTCTCCAACTCAAGAAACCAGCAGGCCCGAACCCCCTACGAAGCCCGGACCGCCGCCCGAGGCGAAGGCGGCGAAACCACCCGCGACGAAGTCCCCCTCCACGTCCAACCCTACATCCAGCAATTCTACGAACAGGTCCGCAAAACCCCACCCCCCGTCCCCCCTGCCAAGCCCTGATTTGTCCACTGTATGCGTACAATGGACAGACCCGGCCCCGCAGACGCAGCTATACCAGCCAGCGCCTCGCGATCTGGTCCTTCTCATCGGCGGTGATCATCCAGTCAAGCAGCACGCCTTTCAACTCATTCACTGTTTCCCGGTGAGCCGGATCCCCATACAGGTTCCTCGCCTCCCGCGGGTCGTTCGCCAGGTCGTACAACTCGCCGCCATGGCCGGGATAGTGCGTCAGCTTCCAGCGCTCCGTGCGCACCATCTTGGCATCGGGATGACGGATGCCCGCGATGCCTTCGCCCGGTTCATAGTACATGTTCAGCGTGGCGGTGGTGATCACCTCGGGCATCACGTTCTCGGAGAAGACATGCGCCCGCCTCTGGTACGCATCGCGCCGCCCCGTGATCAACGGCGCGAAACTCCGGCCCTGCACGTTGTAGGGCTCGCGAATGCGGCACAACTCAAGCAGCGAAGGCATCAGGTCGATGGCTTCGACCAACTCGTCATAACGCTCGGGCGCCACCACGCGCGGATAGCGGATCATCAGCGGCACCCGGATCGATCCCTCGAAAAACACGTTCTTGTCCGTCAATCCATGCTCGAGCAACTGCGCGCCGTGGTCGGAACAGAAAACGACAATCGTGTTCTGATCCAGCCCGCTCCGCTGTAACTCATCCAGCATCAGCCCCACCTCGTGGTCGATCTGGCTGATCGCCGCGTAGTAGCTCCGGTACATCCATTGCAACTGCGTCCGGTCCAGTCCGTAGGCCGGCTTTCCGCGCAGAATCAGCTTTTGCAGGGGCAACGGCAATTTCTGAATGCTCTCGAGCGTTTCCGGCTCCGGCAGCGGGATCTCCACAGCGTTGTACATCGACGCCCACGGCTCGGGCACAGTAAACGGCGAATGCGGCTTGAAAAACGAGGAGAACAGAAAGAACGGCCTTGCGGACTCCGCAAACCGCTGCATCATCTCGCGCGTCTTCAACCCTACCCATCCGGTTTGGGTGTATTGCGCCTCGATCACGCCGCGATAAGGATTCTCGCCCCGGCCCGAGGTCTTCACTGTCGCGTTCGCCGGAACCGCCGCCTGCGGATCGTTCTCCTTCCGCCAGCGGACGTAGTCGGAGTAGGGCTCCGTCGTGGCCACACCGTCATCGAGTTCCACGTGGTCGAAGCCGGTCGTCCGGGCATGCGCGCGCGTTGGCGGGTAATAGTGCAGCTTGCCCACCGAACCGGTCTGATACCCGGCCTCCTGGAACCGCTTCTGAAGGAACACCTCCGACCGGTCGCACGGCGTGTAGTTCACCCGGTTCTTGTGCGAGTGCGGATAGCGGCTCGTGAAGATGCTCGCCCGCGACGGCACGCACACGGGCGCCTGCACGAAGGTCCTTGAAAACGAAGCCGACTGCGCGTTGAGCCGGTCGAGATTCGGCGTCTTGATGATGCCATTGCCATTCGCGCCGAGGCAGTCGTAGCGCTGTTGGTCAGTCATGATCAGCAGCACATTTGGTGTCAGTGGTGCCTGCGCGGCAACGGTGGATGCTCCTGCCGCCTGCAGTAAAGCCCTGCGGCTGAATTGCGCCATCGGTTCGATTCGCCTCCCTTCAAAACAGCGACGTCAATAGGATTTGCGCCGGCCCCGGCGCGGCCGCTGCCTCTTGCGGAATTCACCGCCGTGCCACTGATGCCCGCAGTTCAAGCCGGGTCCGCTCCAGCGGCACGCCTCGCAGGTTCGCCCGAATACTCAACCGAAATCCATGCGTGCAGGGGGAATCCGCGGGATCGCCGGGATGCCCGTCGCCCCCACCTGCACGGAAAGCCGGATCAGCAGTCCAGCCTGACTCGCAGCGAAGACCGGCTGCGGCAGATTGCAGCGGAGAGAAGCGCGCCGGAACATCCCGCGAGTATATGTACGGCCCCCCGGGGGAGTCAAGCAATTCGCGCTGAACCGCACGCCCCCCGGAGCGGATCAATCCCGCCTGAGGCCGCCTCGTTCCGCGGCATTCCCGGCGCCACCAGCCCTGCCTGCCGCTCTATTGGGGCGGCGCCGGCGTCTCGTACGTAATCCTCGATTCCGCCTCCGCCATCCGGAAATCCGTGTTCTCCAGCGAGACCGTCACCGTCCGGGAATACCCAAAGAACAGCCTCAGAAAAAACTCGCTCCCGTACGACGCCGGGAACCACAAGCCCGGGCGCGCCTCCCGGTAGGTCACCGAATACCCCAACTGCTTCAGATTGATCCCGAACACCACCTTCACCCAGCCCGGGATCCCTTTGTCCATCTCCGTCGTCACCGCCAGGGGCTGAAACGCCTCCCGGTCCACCAGCGCCTCCCCCTTCCACGGCCGGCCATCCTCCCCTTTTCGCGGCACGAACCGGATCACCCACGCCTCCCGGCCCGCCACCATTCGCGTCCCCGCCAACTCGAACTGGTAATGCCGCTGCTCCGCCCGCGTCAGCGGAAACAGATCCGCCGACAGTCCGTCCCGCGACTTGCGATCTTCCACCAGGTCCTCGACGACACTCTCCAGAATCTCCCCGTCCAGGTCCAGTTCCTTGTGCCGGAACTTCGGGTCGTCGTACGGCAGAAGCTTACCCTTCTTCTCGTACTGACCCCGAAACACGACCCGCTCCTTCGCCGTCCCCTCCGGAGCCGGCGTCACCGTGTACTCGCGCCACTCCTCCCGCGCCACCCGCCCCTTCCCCCGCAGAAGCCGCGATCGAATCTTCTGCTGATACACCACCCGCGAACGCGCCTCCACCGCCCTCTCCTGATTGGCCGCAACCCGCGACAGAATCTCCTCGAGCCCAGGCCCCTCCGGCGGCGCCGCCGCGGCCATCCCGCAGCACAATACCGCCAGCATCGCCAACTCATTCATACCGAAGCGCTTCCACTGGATCCAGCCGCGCCGCTTTCGCCGCTGGCCACAGCCCGAAAAACACCCCAACCCCCACGCTCACCAGCAGTCCCGCCGACACCGCCCACAGCGGCACTGTCGTCGGCAGCGTCGGGAACGCCACCCCCGCCACCACCGAAATCCCCCAGCCCATCATCATCCCCAACAGGCCCCCCGTGAACGTCAACGCCACCGCCTCGGTCAGAAACTGCAGCGTGATGTCGAACCGCCGCGCTCCGATCGCCTTCCGGATCCCGATCTCCTTCGTCCGTTCCGTCACCGACACCAGCATGATGTTCATCACCCCAATCCCGCCCACCAGCAGCCCCACCGACGACAACACCACCATCACCAGCGCCGTCACCGCCGTCACCTGCCGGAACTCCTCGATCATCTGCTCCGCCGTCGTCAGCCCGAAATTGTCCGCGTCGTTGTATTTCAACCGCCGCTCCTGCCGCAGCACCCCGCGCACTTCATCGATCGCTTTCGGCAGCAGTCCTTCGCCCGCCACCACGATCAGCATGTGCTCGCGCGCCTGCGGCATGATCTTCCGCAAGGTGAAATACGGCACCAGCACCCGGTTGTCCTGCTGTCCCGGCATCGCGTTCGCCGGCCGGTTCATTACGCCCACCAGCCTCAACGTCCGCCCGTTCACCAGAATCTCCTTGCCCACCGGATCGCCCATCGAAAACAGCGCCTTGTAGACATCCTCCCCGATCACCACCACGGGTACCCGGTTGTGATTCTCCGAATCCGTGAAAAACCGCCCGTACATCATCTCCGCCATGCCGCCCGACGCGTAACTCGGGTCCGTCCCGCCAATCTCCACCCCCGCCTGCTCGTTCGCCTGGTACCGCGCCCGCTGAATCCCCCACATGGGAAACAGGTACGGCGACACTTCCTTCACCGAAGGACACCGCTCCGCGATCGCCCGCGCATTCTCCAGCGTCAGCGGCTTCCGCATCCACTCCTCCCGCGACCGCCGCCCCATCCGGATCCCCGCCTGCCACTTCGTCGCAATAATCGTGTCCGTCCCAAAACTCTTGATGACATTCGTCACCGCCGAATCGAACCCCGTCAGGATGCTCCCGACCCCGATGATCGTTCCGGTGCCGATAATCACCCCCAACACGGTCAGAAACGCCCGCATTTTGTGCGCGCGAATCGCCGCGAACGCCAGTCCCACCCCCGCCGCGATCAGTGCCCAGTTCTGCCGGTGTTTGCTCACTTCTCTGCCCTCAACGCTTCAATCGGATCCAGCTTGGCCGCCTGCTGCGCCGGATAGATGCCAAAAAACAGACCCACCATCGAACTGATCCCGATCCCCAGCGCCACCGCGATCGGTGGCAGCACCATCGGCACCGGCGTCGAGTTGCGGACCACCAGTGCAATCGCCCACGCAATCGCCACCCCCGCCACCCCTCCACACGCCGCCAACACCGATGATTCCACCAGGAACTGCTGCAAAATGTCCGTCCGCCGCGCCCCCAGCGACTTCCGGATCCCGATCTCCACCGTCCGTTCCGTCACCACCGCCAGCATGATGTTCATGATCACCACCCCGCCCACCACCATGAAAACACTGACCACCGCCACCGCCGTCGCCGCGATCGCCCCCGTCAGCCGCTCCCACGCCCCCAGAATCGAATCCGCCGTGAAGACCGTGAAATTGTCCTCCCGCTGCGGCGGCATCCGCCGGTAACTCCGCAACAGCACCTTCATCTCGTCCATCGCCTGCTCGATCACGTCCGGCGTGTTCGCCATCGCCGCGTAACTCAGCCCCCGCCGCGACCCGTAAACCTTGAAATACGTCTCGATTGGGATGTGAACAAACAGATCCTGCGATTGCCCAAACACGCTCCCCATCCGCTTCGCCATGCCAATCACCAGAAACGGACGCCCCTCGAAATCGATCGTCTTGCCCACCGGATCCACGTTCGGAAACAGTTGATCTTTCAAATCCGCCCCGATGAACGCCACGTAACGCCGGTTCTGGTTCTCCGGCTCCGTGAAATACCGCCCCGTCTCCGGCTGCAGGTTCTGCAATAACGCCAGATTCGACGTGCCCCCCGTGATCCGGACGTCTTCCAGACGGTTGTTGCCCGCCCGGACGTCCGCCATCTGGTTCGCCCGCAACCCCAGCTCCCGCGTCAACGTCATGTTGACCCGCAGAAATTCATACTCCGCCTGACTTAACTCGGGATTCTTGCGCTGAAGTTCAAGAAACTTTTTCGGGTCGAAATCGCCGAAAAACGCCATCCGGACCACCATGTAGCCCCCGGCGCCCAGATCGGCAATCTTGTCCGCGACATACTTGTCCATTCCGTGAATCACCGACATCACGGCGATCAGAGTCGTCGTCGAGAGGATGATCCCCAGCAAAGTCAGGAAACTGCGCAGCTTGGCTGCGCGCAGCGAGGAGAGCGCCATCACGGCGGCCTCGAAAAAAGAGGCTCGGACGTTCATTCATCAGTTAAGACGAATCGGAAGGGGTGGTTGTTCCGCCGCGACTCCAACCATTCGATCAAAAAATCGTCCAGCCAGAACCGCGGCCGGCTTCGCGCGATGAATCCCAAATGCCCCCCGTTCGGAATCGCCGCCAGTTGCAGCGCCGGGTTCTCCCGGATCGACTCGTGCCGGTAGATCGCAAACGGGATCAAGGGATCATCCACCGCCTGCACCAGCAGCGTTTGCACCCGGATTCGCGGCAGAAAACCCAGCGCCGACTGCGTCCGGTAGTAGTTCGGCGCGTCCCCAAACCCGAACGCCTTCGCGGTGAACCGGTCGTCAAACTCAAACACCGTCTTCGTCCGGTGCAGCCCATCTACCGGAAAACGATGGGGATGCGCCTGATGCCGCCGGAAATAGCGCGCCCGCAACGACCGCACAAACCGCTGCTCGTACACCCAGTTCTGCTTCGCCCCCAGCATCCGCACACATTCGTGCAGATCAATCGGCGTCGAGACCGCCGCCACGCCGGTCACCAGGTCCGTCTCCCCGAGTTCGCCCGCCAGTTTCAATGCCACGTTGCCGCCCAGCGAAAACCCGATCAGAAAACGGGGTGCAATTGCGTTTTTCTGCGTCTGTAGCAGGATTTCGCGGACGTCCTGGGTCAATCCCGAGTGGTAGAGCGTCGCCGTCAGGTGCTCGGTGCCCCCGCAACCGCGCATGTTGATCCGGTGTGCGGCATAGCCCGCTTCGCATAGCGCCTGCGCCAGCGAGACCATGTAGCCAGACCGGCTTGACCCTTCAAGTCCATGATGCAGAAAGACTTCGCCCTTCACTTCGCCCTCGGGGCGGTTCTCGTGCACCAGCACCCGCGTCCCCGGTTCGGTGTCATAAAGCACCTCCCGCGTCGGAAACCGGCTTTCGTCGATCGCCCGCCGCCAGAAGTTGCCAGCCAGCGTCGCCAGATGCGGATTTTTGAAACAAGGACGGAATGGTCGCAAGAGACTAGTATAAAATCGAAGCCTGATGTACACTCGACGCGCGGCGCTGGCCGCCTCCTTCGCACCCTTGATGAAAGCCGCCCCCCGGAGTCTCCCGGACGGGCTCTGGCCCGTGATGATGACCCCGTTCAAGACGGACAAATCCATTGACTACAACGCTTTGGACGCTCTGACGGACTGGTACGTCGCGAACGGCGCCGACGGGCTTTTCGCCTGCTGCATGTCGAGCGAGGTATTCAATCTGACGCCCGAAGAACGCCTCGAAGTGACGCGGCGCGTCGTGAAGCGCGCCGGGAAGGTTCCGGTGGTGGCGGCGGGGATGCCGTCGCGGCAGCATAACGAGGCTTTGCCTTTTATTTCCAAAATGATGGACACGGGGATCGACTCCTTCGTGATCATCACCAACCAGATGGCGGCGAAGGATGAGAGCGACGCTTTGTGGCTCGAAAGAACCGAAGCGCTGCTGGCCGCGGCGCCCGGTGTCCGGATGGGTTTCTACGAGGCTCCTTCGCCTTACAAGCGCCTTCTGAGCGTCGAGATGTTGCGTTGGGCGGGCAAGACGGGGCGGTTTTTCTTCCTGAAAGACGTAAGTTTGGACGCTCAGGTGATCGGTGAGCGCGCGAAGGCGGTGGCGGGGACTCCGCTGAAGATTTTCAATGCCCACGCGGCGATCATGCTCGACGCGGTGGCCGCCGGCGGGCATGGTTTCAGCGGGGTTTGCGCGAATGGATACCCGGGGCTGGTGTCGCTGGGGTTGAAGCGCAAGTCCGATAAGATTCAAGAGTTTATGCGGGAGAACGAGCGGACGATCAGCAACAAGTATCCGACCTCGTGCAAGGTGCTGGCGAACCTGGCTGGCGTGCCGATCGCCCCGGTTTCCCGCAAACGCGACGTGACGTTCACGGACGAAGAGATGGAGAAACTGCGGGCGCTGCGGCGGTCTGCGGACGGGTTGCAGCGGTCGCTCGCCTGATTGTCTATTGTACATATACAATAGACAATCGCGGACAGGAGGTCCGGCGATGGTGACACGGAGAGGTTTCCTTGGCGCGGCGGCCACCGCCGCCGCGGTGGCGCAGCCCTCGAAGCGGGTCAATGTGGCCTGTATCGGCATGGGCCGGCAGGGGATGGCGGTGATGATGGACCTGCTGGCGCGGCCCGACGTGCAGGTGGTGGCGGTCTGCGACTGCAACCGGCAGAGCAAGGATTACGCCGAATACAGCCCGAACGCGCTGTTGAACGCGTCGCGGAAGTTGCTGGGGCCGGGCCACGAGAACTGGGGCGAGGACTTGAGTTCGCCCGGTTCGGTGATGCTGACGAGCACGTTCAAGACGAGCCTGGGGGCGGCAGGGCGGGACCCGGCGAAACGGCTGGTGGAAGCGTATTACGCGGCGCGCGGGGGCAAAGACCGCTACCGCGGATGCAATGCTTACAACGACTTCCGGGAGTTGCTGGCGAAGGAGCGCGACGTGGACGCGGTCTATGTGGCGACGCCGGATCACTGGCACGCGGCGATTTCGATCGCGGCGATGAAGGCCAAAAAGCACGTTTTGTGTCAAAAACCGATGGCGCATTCGGTTGGCGAAGCGCGCCGGATGGCGGACGTGGCGCGCGAAACCGGGGTGGCGACGTCGGTGACGGTCAATAATCCGGCGAGCGCGGCGACGCAGCAGATCAAGGGGTGGATCGCGGGCGGGGCGATTGGGGCGGTCCGGGAGGTGCATAACTGGTCGAGCCGGCCATACTGGCCGCAGGGGGTGGCGCGGCCGTCGGGATCGCCGAAAGTGCCCGAGGGGCTGGACTGGTTTGCCGATTGCCTGATCGACTGGGACCCGGCGGCGAA
>DNFG01000327.1:4771-8399 GCA_003487005.1 Bryobacterales bacterium | reverse complement strand
AATGCCAGTTGACCCGCCCCCGCCCCTGAACCCGATCGCCCCAACACCCACGCCGCCGCCAACCCCGCCGCCGTCATCGCCCCCAGCACCGGCGCGCATGCCCACGCCAGCGCGGGTGAAATCACCGCCAATATCGCCCAAATGCGCGGGCACTGCACCGCATTCGCCAGCAGCGCCGCCCGCGTATAGCCCGCCACGTCCACCCCGGGCTCCCGCGATTGCCGCGCCAGCGCCGTCGTCGCCGCCGTCGTCGAGGCGATCCCCCCCAGCACCCCCGTCAACGCCAGTCCACGCCCCGCCCCCAGAAACTTCTGCAGGAAATACCCCAGCCACGAAATCGAACACACCAGAATCACAAACATCCACACCCGCCGCGGACTGAAGAACCCGAACGGCCCATACTCGGCATCCGGCAGCACCGGCAATATCACAAACACCACCGCCAGAAACCGCAGCGTGTCGTGAAACTCGCGCTCCGTGATCGTCTCGCGGAAGAACCGGTTCAGCGCCTCCCGCGTGTCCAGGAACAACACCAGCACCACCGTCAGCGCAATCGCCAGCGGCGACCCCCACGCCAGCCCTGGCGTCGTCGTCAGCACGCACAACAGGAATGTCGCCACCGCCGCGATCTCCGTCGTGATCCCCGTCCGCCCCGGAGTCTGCCAGTGAAACAGACCCAGCAACCCGACGATCGACACCAGCACCCCCACCGTCAGTGCTGGCATCTGCATCAGCCCGCACAACCCGCCAGCCAGACCGATCGTCACGAAATCGCGCAGCCCCGCGTGCCGCTCCTCGCGGTCGCTCTCCCTCTCAATGCCCACCAGCAGGCCGATCAGCACTGCCTCCGCCATCGCTATCCACGCCTGTGCCGGGATTTCCATCGCTGCCCTGATTGTAGACTAAGAAAGTGACCCTTACTTCCGGCAAAAAACAGCATATCCAGGCTCTCGCCAACGACTCCGGCATCGTCGCCGCCGCCGCCATGGACCAGCGCGGCAGTCTCGCCAAAGCCCTCGGCCCCAACACCTCCCCGGCCATGCTTGAGGAGTTCAAAACCGCCGTCTCTGCCGTCCTCAGCCCCCACGCCACCGCCCTCCTCCTCGACCCCGAATACGGCCTGCCCGCCACCGCCGCCCGCGATCCGCAATGCGGCCTCCTCCTCGCCTACGAAGCCTCCGGCTACGACAACACCCGCCCCGGCCGCCTCCCCGACCTCCTCGACCACGTCTCCGTCCGCCGCATCAAGGACTGGGGCGCCAACGCCGTCAAACTCCTCGTCTACTACACCCCCTTCGAAGACCCCAACGTCAACGAAATCAAACACGCCTTCGTAGAACGCGTCGGCGCCGAGTGCGCCGCCGAAGACCTCGCCTTCTTCCTCGAATTCGTCGGCTACGACCCCGCCGGCCAGGGCGAAAAATCTCTCGAATACGCCAAAAAGAAGCCCGAAATCGTCACCGCCAGCATGGCCGAGTTCTCGAAACCCCAATACCGCGTCGACGTCCTCAAAGTCGAATTCCCCGTCAACCCCAAATTCGTCGAAGGCAGCCGCGCCTTCGCCGGCGAACGCGCCCACACCCGCGCCGAAGCCCTCCACCACTTCAAAGCAGCCTCCGACGCCGCCTCCCTCCCCTTCATCTACCTCAGCGCCGGCGTTGACAATGACGTCTTCATCGAACAACTCGAAATGGCCGCCGAAGCCGGCTCAGCCTTTTCCGGCGTCCTCTGCGGCCGCGCCACCTGGAAGGAAGGTATCCCCGTCTACGCTCAGAACGGCGTCGAAGCCCTCCGCGATTGGCTCGCCTCCGAAGGCGTAACCAACATCAACCGCATCAACAACGCCCTCAAACCCGCCCAGCCCTGCTGGAACCGCCTCCCCGGATGACGATCGCCCGCCGCGATCCCGCTAGATTCCCAGTACGGCCAACCCCTCGGCTTTGGCCGCGCTGCATAACTCCTTGTCCAGGGAGGCGAGCGGGTATCCTCTTCGGATCGCGAGTTCCAGATAAGCTGCATCGTAGAGAGTCAACCGGTGGACCTCGGCCAGTCGAAGGCTCTCGCCCCATGCCTGCCGGTCCGTCTCCGGATCCACACTGATCGGCAGAACCGCCAGATCGGCGAGGCAGGCGTCCCGAAAGGCAGCGTCATGCCGGCCGCGCCGGACACCGGTTTCGAGCACGTTCGCCACCTCCAGCCTCCACAGCCCGGGTACCCATGCCCCCTCTTCACCCACATGGTCCATCACAGTTCGGACGGGTTCCGTCACCTCGTCCGCATACACCCAGGCCAAGGTCACGGAACTATCCAGAACCAGGCTCATGGACGCCCTTCCTCCCGCTCCGCCTTCACCTGCGCCCAATCAAATGGCTGATTCAATCTCACCGCGCGTTGTCGAATCCGCCGCAAGGCCGCGCGAGCCTCCTCGTTCTGTATTCGGGTCGTGCTGGGAACCAACCGGGCCACTGGCTTGCCATGGCGCGTAATCAGAATCTCCTCGCCTTGCTCCACCCGGTCCAGCAGCATCCCCAGCCGGTTCTTTGCTTCAAAGGCGCCGATTTCCATGGCGAGCCTCCTTTCATCTAGTATAAGCTGGCTCAACTGAGCAATTCAGGTGCCCACCGCCCACCTTCACCCCGCCAACACCCACTGCATCGTCATGCACGCGCCCAGCATCCCCGCGCAAACCCAAACCACCCGTTCCAGCCAGGCAATCGACTTCATCCACATCCTTCACCTCCTCGTCCGTCACCACATTGTGCGGAAACCGAGGCCCAAATCGCTCACCGCCCCCGCGTCTTCCCCTTCGGCGCCACCGCCGCCCGCATCGCCGCCTTTTGCCGCTCTTTCTCCAGTTGCAGCAACTCCGTCCGCCGCCGCGCCTTGATCGATTCATCCAGCCGCGACCAGAATTTCAGGAAATAGTCCCCCGCCGAAGCCAGCGCGAACAACATCGTCCCCCACAGCGCCACCTGTGCCCACAGCTCCAAACCCGGCGCCTCCCGCGCTGCCATCACCAGCGCAATCGCCAGCACCTGCGTCGCCGTCTTCGTTTTCGCCAGGTCCGAAGCCGCAATCGTGTACCCCTCCGCCGCCGCAATCGACCGCAATCCCGACACCGCGAACTCCCTCCCGATAATCAACACCGCCATCCATGCCGGAACGCTATGTATATGCACGAGTGAGATCAGCGCCGCCGACACCAGCAACTTGTCCGCCACCGGATCCAGCAGCATCCCCACCGTCGTAATCTGATTCCACCGCCGCGCCAGATAGCCGTCCAGCAGATCCGTGAACGCCGCCATCAGGAAGATCAGGAGCGCCAGCCAGTGATTGTTGATCAGCAGAGGGCCGACCTCCACCCGCAGATCTTCGGAAACCAGCGCCGCCACCAGCAGCGGAACGAAAAAGATGCGCAACAGCGTGAGTGTGTTCGGAACGTTCACAATCTACACCCTGAGCATAAACCACCACCCGTCCGGCTGTGTCCTGTGCAAATCATGCCCCGGCCAACTAACTGTAAAATAATGTACTTCACAGGTTGTCCCCAAGTCTTCCACATCGTTTTCCACAGCCCCTCCCACACTCACCGCACCACATATTCACCCAGGCGCCGCCTCACCGATTC
>DNFG01000327.1:0-4450 GCA_003487005.1 Bryobacterales bacterium | reverse complement strand
TGCAGCATGTGGATTCGCCTGACCTCCGCCGGAGGGAAGCGGAACACTGCCTCCTCCACCGGATCGGCAGGCAGCGCCCGGTCGATCATCGCCAGCATCCTGTCGAAACCCTCGCCGGTCCGTGCGGAAACCACTGCCGCCTGCTGACCACCCGAAAGGCGCCGGATCACCGTCTCCGGATCGACCGTCAATCGGTCTAACTTGTTCAGAATCAATAGTTGCTGTGTTTCGCCCGCCCCGATCTCGGCAAGCACTCCCGCGACGTGGGCAATGTGCTCCGCCGCCAGTTCCGACGAGGCATCCACGACATGCAATACCAGCGACGCCTCCGTCACCTCTTCCAGCGTCGCCCGGAACGCCTTCACCAGCGTTGTCGGCAACTGGCGGATGAACCCGACCGTGTCCGACAAAATCACCCGGCGGCGAGACGGCAGCACCACCTGCCGGACCGTCGGGTCCAGCGTGGCAAACATCCGCGCGTCCGCCATCACCCCCGCTTGCGTTAACCGGTTGAAAAGAGTGGATTTTCCCGCGTTCGTATAACCCGCCAGCGCCAGCGTCAGCAGCGGCACCGCCTGCCGTTGACGCCGTTGCACCCCGCGCGACGAGCGCACCCGCTCCAGATCGTCGCTGATCCTCTTGATCCGCGTCCGGATCCGCCGCCGGTCCGTCTCCAGTTGCGTTTCACCCGGTCCCCGCGTCCCGATCCCGCCGCCCAAACGCGACATCGACGCCCCCCGCCCCGTCAGCCTCGGCAGCAGGTAGTTCAACTGCGCCAATTCCACCTGCAGTTGCCCCTCGCGCGTTCGCGCCCGGCTGGCGAATATGTCCAGAATCAACTGCGTCCGGTCCAGCACCTTGCACTCCAGCGCCTTCTCCAGATTGCGCTGTTGCGTCCCCGCCAGTTCATGGTCGAAGATCACGGCCGCCGCGTCCAGCGCCGTCACCATCTCCTTTAATTCCGTGATCTTGCCGGAACCAACCAGCGTCGCCTGATCAAACGACGGCCGCGATTGCAGCACCGACTGCACCACCTCCGCCCCCGCCGACGCCGCCAGCGCGCCCAACTCCTCCAGCGATTCCGCTGCGTCGAACGCCGGCGCAAGGCTCTCCCCTCGGCGCCGGGTCAACTCCACCGCCACCAGAATCACTCTTTCGTTGTCTGTTTGTTCCAAGCCTGGCTGCGTCTACCCCTCGCTCGGCTCGGGGATGCCCGGCGATCCCGGCGCCGCGGGCGGTCCCCCAACGGCATAACCGCCGGATCCCCCGTGGCTCGGCCGTGAGACCACAACTGTCGAGATGGCGTGCTTGAAGATCAGTTGCTCCTGATTATTCGTCTCCAGGATCACCGAGTACTTGTCGAAACTCTTGATCCGTCCCGAGAGCTTCACTCCGCTCATCAGGTAGATCGTCAGGAAAATCTTTTCCTTCCGGGCATTGTTCAGGAAGGCTTCCTGAATGTTCTGAGCCAGTTTCTCACCGCCGGGCCGTTTCGGCCCCCCTGGGGCTTTTCTGATGTCATCCATTTTGGTTGCGCCCCTCCTTGCTTCGAGGATTTCTGCAATTGCCTGCAAATACACACAATTCCGGCTGGTTCCGCAATTCTGCCGAACCGGGCCCCGGACAAAGGCCCAGCATCCCCGCCGGCCGCCAGACCGCCGGGGCGCTTACCAAAGTGTAATCCCGCCCGCCGGTGCGATCAAGTCAACTTAACACCCGCCTGCCTGCGCGATAATCGGCAGAAGTGCTCCCCACCGAAAAACTCGGTCAGCGCGTCGCCCTCATCAGCATGGCTGTCAGCGGTCTGCTCGCTGCCGCCAAACTCACCGTCGGAACCCTCGCCGGCTCCATGGCCGTCGTCGCCGACGGAATCGAAAGCGCCAGCGATGTCCTTGTCTCCGGCGTCGTCCTGCTCGGCCTCTGGATCGCCGCCCGCCCCCCGGACGACAATCACCCGTACGGACACGGCCGCTTCGAAACCCTCACCGGACTCGGCGTCAGCCTCGCCCTCACATTGACTGGCGCCCTCATCTGCTGGCGCTCCCTCGGCGGCCTCGCCGGGCCCCACGAAGCACCCGCCCCCTGGGCCGTCTACCCCCTCATCGCTTCCATCCTCGCCAAAACAGGCCTCTCCATCTACAAATTCCGCGCCGGCCGCCGCATCGGCTCCAGCGCCCTCATCGCCGATGCCTGGAATGATACGGTCGACATCCTCTCCGGCGCCGTCGCCCTCCTCGCCGTCGGCTTGACCCTCTCCGACCCCCTCGCCTTCGCCACCGCCGACCACTGGGGCGGCTTCGCCATCGGCATCATCGTCGTCGCCCTCGGCCTCCGCCTCATGCGCGATGCCGCCCTTCACCTCATGGACACCATGCCTTCTGACCGCCGTATGCGTCTCATCCGCGCCTCCGCCTTGACCATCCCCGGCGCCCTCGCCGTCGAAAAGTGTTTCGCCCGCAAAACCGGCCTCCGCTACCACGTCGACCTCCACCTCGAAGTCGATCCCGAACTCACCGTCCGCCTCTCCCATTCCCTCGCCGAGCAAGTCCGCAATAAAATCAAGGAAGATCTCCCCTGGGTGGCCGACGTCCTGGTCCATGTCGAGCCGCACGAAGGTCCATCTGCATCCACTTAAGGAGCCTATGTTGTTATCCCGACGCCATCTGCTGCTGGCCGCTGCCTATGCCCCCCTGCCCCGAGGCATCCGCCGCTTCTCCGATGAACGCTCAAAACGCGAAGTCTGGCAAATCACCAATGACGACGGATTCAACCATTGCTGCTACTTCGAGGCCCAACCCTTCACCGCCGACGACCGCTACCTCGTGTATGCCTCCCGCCGGACCGGCGCCATGCAACTCTATCGCGTCGACCTCAAAACCGAAGAACACGCCCAGATCACCGAAAGCAAGGACCTCAACAGCATGTCCTACTCCATCTACCCCGATGGGCGGACTGTCATCTACCAGGAAGGCGCCCGCCTCGTGCGCACCGAAGTCGCCAGCGGCCAGGTCACCTGGGCCGTTGACCTCGCCAGCCTGCGCATCCCCGGAGCAGAACGCTTCTCCGCCGGCCGCACCTACTCCCCCGATGGCCGCTACACCGCCGTCAGCTATTCCGGCGCCTCCGAGGGCATCGCCCTGATCGACCTCGGCCACGGCAAAGTCCATGGCACCATCGACAACCCCGCCGGCACCGGCGGCCACCTTCTCATCTGCCCCAGCGACCCCATGCAGGTCACCTTCGTCAAGAAACCCGACGAACAGAACCAGATGGACCTCCCCCCGGATCGCCGCGCCCGCACCATGGTCGCCAACTTCCGCACCGGCGCCATCCGCCCCTTCCTGACCATGCCCACCGGTTTTCGCGCCACCCACGAATACTGGGATTCCCGCGGCGCCCGCCTCTATTTCCACCGCAAGTCCGTCCCCGGCTGGGTCCCCACCTCCATCTGCTCCGTCCGCCGCAATGGCACCGACCTCCAGACCCACTTCACCCACGAAACCCTCAAACTCGGCCACTCCATGATCTCCCGCGACGGCCGCTTTATCGTCTCCGACGTCCAGGAACCCGACAATAACCCCCTCATTCACATCGACTTGCGCTATGGAGTCCACCAGATCCTCTGCTGGCCCGACTCCTCCGTCAAGGAAGGCCACCCCGGCCAGGCTCACGTCCACCCCTCGATCAGCGCCTCCGGCAAATTCGTCGCCTACACCTCCAACAAAGGCGGCAATCCGCAGGTTTATGTCGTCCCGCTCTGACTTTTACGACCGTTTTCGCCGCCATGGAAAACCTTGAAATCGCCCGCCTGCTGGCCGAAACCGCCGACCTGATGGAGATCGCCGAGGAGGACGGCTTCCGCATTCGCAGCTATCGCAACGGTGCCTCCGCCATTGAAGGCCTCGGCGAACGCGTCGCGGACATCCTGGCCGACCCGAAACGCAAAATCACCGACATTCCAGGCATCGGCAAGGGCCTCGCTTCCGTGCTTGCCGAAATCGTCGAGCGCGGCTCGTTCGGACGCCGCGACGAACTGCTCGAACGCTACCCGCCCACCGCGCTCGAAATGCTCCGGATTCAAGGACTTGGCCCGAAATCCATCCGCGTCCTCTGGGACCATTTCCGTGTCTCCACGCTCGAGGAACTAGAGAGGCTTTGCCGCGAGGGCAAACTCCGCGACCTGCCCCGGATGGGCGCCAAACTCGAGGAGAAGATCCTCAAAGGCATCAGCCATTACCGCCAGGGCGCGGGCCGGTTCCTGCTCCACTTCGCCGCCCAGGCCGCCTCGGAACTCGTTGATTATCTTGGACAAACCCCCGGCGTCGAGAGCGTCACCCCAGCCGGCAGCCTGCGCCGCGGCCGCGACACCGCCGGCGACCTCGACCTCGTCGTCACCGGCCAAAACGCCGCCGCCGCTCTCGACCGCTTCGTCGCCCACCCGCGCGTCCAC
>DNFG01000422.1 GCA_003487005.1 Bryobacterales bacterium | reverse complement strand
GCTCTTCCGATCTGTCCATGAACACCGGCCGCGCCGGCGTCAACCTCGTGACCGCCGCCCCCTCCCGCACCGCGTCGCCAATCTCCAGCGAAATCCGCTGCAACAGCCCCGCCACCGGCGCCGACACCACGAACCGGTCCGTCACCCGCGTCTTGCCTTCCTCCTCCACCGTCACCGCCAGGGGACCGTGCTCCACCGCCGCCACCTCCACCAGCACCGGCTTCGGTTGCAGTCCCCGCACCACGAACGCCACCGTTACTGCCAGCAGTAACAGAATCCAGATCCACGGTTTCCACTTCAACGTTCCATTACTCCTTCGTCTTCAACACTTCCACCAGATCCAGCCGGTCCAGATCCCGCTTGATCAGCCACGTCGAAATCAGCGCAGACACCAGCACCACCCCCACCGCGAACGCGTTCGTCCCCGCCTCGATCACCAGCGGCACCCGGAACAGATCCGTCTGCACGTTACTGACCGCCATCGCCGAAATCCCCCGCCCGATCAACAGCCCCAGCGGTAGCGCCGCGAACGTCAGCACCGCCATCTCTCCGATCAAAATATACGCCACTTCGCCCCGCGTAAACCCCAGCACCCGCAAACTCGCCAATTCCCGCGACCGCTCCGACAGCGCGATCCGCGCGCTGTTAAACACCACCCCGAACGCGATTACACTGGCCAGCAGCGTGTTAAAAAAGGCGAACGTCAACATCTGCTTCGCCATCGTCTCCTCGAAGTTCGCCAGCGCCTTCGCCTGCATCGTCGCCCCCGCGATCCGCGGCATCTCCTTCAGCCGCGCCAGCAGACTCTTCTCTTCCGGGCGGTGAATCGTCATCCACGCGCCCGAGATCAGCTCCCCCTCGCGCATCAGCCGGTTCAGCGCCGACAGATCCATGTAACCGAACACGCCCACGTACTCCCGGATCACCCCCACCACCGGCACCTGCCGGACCGGCCGCGCCCCCTCCAGAATCTCCACCGTCAACAGCTCCCCCGGCTTCACGTGCAGCAGGTCCGCCAGCGCGTCCGTCAATACCACCCCTTCCGGCGGCAGCGTCACCGGCTCGAACTTCTCGTTCAACAACCGCCGCAGTCGCGCCCCCGGCGGATGCCCGTCCAGCGACGTCAGATAACTCCGGTGCCCGGCCCGGAACCGCGCCGGTACGCTCCGGAACGGCTCGATGTGACGAACCCCCTCCAGCGCCGCCAGCGAATGCACCGACCGCTGCGCCGACGGCTCCGTAAACAGCACCGTCAGGTCATACCCCTGCGACAGTTTGAACTGAACATCGATCATTAACTGAACGGCGTCCCGGAAGAACATTCCGCTCACCAGAATCGCCACCGCGAACGCCGCGCCCGTCACCGTCAACAGCGCCTTCACCGGCCGCCGCTCCAGATTCCGGATAATCATCCGCGTCGGCTGACTCAGCCGCCGCCCGAACGTCAACACCTCCAACAATCCCCGGTGATACCGCCCCGGCGACGCCGGCTGCATCGCCTCCGCCGGTGCCAGTCTCGCTGCCCGGATCAGCGAAACCAGCGTCCCCGCAATCGCCGACCCCGCACTGATCCCCACCGCTGTCCCGACCGCCTCCGGCGTCAGTTCGTATATCAGAAACGGAAACTTATAAAACTCCAGGTACATCTCGCTCATGTTGCGCCCCAGCCAGACCCCCGCCGCCAAACCCAGCGCCGAGCCGCCCGCCACGATCAGCAGCACAAACTCCAGATAATGGACCGCCAGATCCACATTCCGGTACCCAAACGCCTTCAGAATCGCGATCTGCTCCCGCTGCGTCGCAATCAGCCGCGTCACCACCACGTTCAGCAGAAATGCCGCCACCCCCAGGAAGATCGCCGGAAACAGAAACGCCATCTGCTCCAGTTGCTTGAACTCCTCCGATAAATACCGGTGCGAAATCTGGTCCTCGCGCGAGTAAGCTCCCTGTCCCCCGAACGGCCGCGTCAGTTCGTCCAGACGGTCCAGCACCGGACGTGGATTGATGCCCGGCGCCAGCGCCAGCGTCACGTCATTGAACGCCCCGTCCATCCCGTAAGCCACCCCCAGCGGCTTCCGCGCCATCCACAGAATCCCGTAACCCGCGAAATCCGGGATCAGCGACCCAGGCGAAATCGGGTAGATATACTCCGGACCCAGTGCAATCCCGCAAACCCGCAGTGTTCGCCGCCGCCCGTTGATCACCGCCGTCAGTCCGTCGCCCGGCTTCAACCCGTGCGCCTGCGCGAACGACTCGTTGATCACCGTCTCACTCTCCCGCTCCGGGTCCGGCAATCGCCCCGACCGCAGAAACAGCCCGTTTAGCAATGGCGGATGCGTCCCCGGCAACGAGACGATCCGCGCCACCACCGGATCACTGTAGTTCTCCACCTCCAGCCTCGCCGCCGCCACCACCCGTGTCTCCAGACTCTGCACCCCCGGAATCTCAGCCATCCGCACCGCCAGCGATTCCGGCGCCCGTTTCAGCGACACAAACGCGTCCGCGAACCGGTAATCCCGGTAAAATGCCGCTCGCGTCAGCCGCAGCGAATCATGCGTGCTGATCGACATGATCGCCGTCGCCACCCCGCTCGCAATCACCAGCAGAATCGCGAACACCTGGCCCTTCATCCGCCAGAGATCACGAAACAGCTTCCGATTCAGGGCGCTCATCGTCTCTACCAGTGGATCTCGCTCGGGCTCTTCCGGGCTGCGTTCACCTCCACGCTCCCGATGTGCCCGTCGCTCACGTGGATCACCCGGCTCGCCATCGCCGCAATGTCCGCGTTGTGCGTGATCACCGCCGTCGCCGTCCCCAATTCCCGGTTCACCCGGTCGATCGCCTCCAGCACCACCACCCCCGTCGCCGAATCCAGCGCCCCCGTCGGTTCGTCACACAGCAACACCCCCGGCCGCTTCGCAATCGCCCGCGCAATCGCCACCCGCTGTTGTTGCCCCCCCGATAGCTGCGATGGGAAGTGATCCAGCCGGTCATGCAGTCCGACCAGCGCCAGCGCCTCCTCCGGCTTCATCGGATTCTTCGCGATTTCCGTGACAATCGCCACGTTTTCCCGCGCCGTCAAACTCGGAATCAGGTTGTAGAACTGAAAGACAAATCCGACTTCCGCTCGCCGGTACTCCGTCAACTCCGCGTCCCGCGCACGGCTTAGATTGCGGCCCCGGAAGTTGACATCCCCCGCCGTCGGACGGTCCAGCCCCCCTAATATATTGAGCAGAGTCGACTTGCCGGACCCGGAGGGCCCCAGCAATACCACCAGTTCTCCCGCGTATAGGTCAAAATCCACGCCCCGCAAAGCCTCGACCCGGACTTCGCCCATCTCGTAGATTTTCGTGATTCCACGGGCGCTAAAAACCGCTTCAGCCACATCTTCCACTATAGCGGGCCGGGCTTGCCCCGTTTTGTAAACAGAATCGCTGCGGAGGGCCGGCCCCCAATTTGGAGCCGTTACCGGCGGCTCGGACTCAACGGCTCCGGCGTGCTGTTCGCAACCCAAACCGTCGCCGCCGCCCCCCCGCCCGCCGC
>DNFG01000362.1 GCA_003487005.1 Bryobacterales bacterium | reverse complement strand
TCCCCCCTCTTCCCCCCCACGACGCTCTCCCGATCGGCCCGCCCCCCCCGTCGATCCCCTCTGCGAGATGTGTTTCTGGCGTTGCGGCGTCCGCGCCACCGTCGAGAACGAACACATCACCCGCCTCGAAGGCCACCCCACCCACCCGTTGAGCCGTGGGCGCCTCTGCCCCCGCGGTCTCGGCGGCACCGGCGCCATCTACGACCCCGACCGCCTTCTCCAACCCCAGATCCGGATCGCCGAACGCGGCGCCGAACGCTTCCAGACCGTCTCCTGGGACGACGCCCTCGACCAGATCGCCGCCCGCCTTCGCCCCATCATCGCCCAGCACGGCCCCGAATCCATCTGCGGCCTCGTCCACATGCAGAGCGATTCCCACCCCATCCACTTCCTCAAGGCCCTGGGCTCGCCCAATACCGCCACCCCCTCCTACACCGAATGCCGCGGCCCGCGCGACGCCGCCTTCATCCTCACCTACGGCCAGGAGGTCTGGTCCCCTGAAATCACGGACATCCGCAATACCCGCTGTCTCACCCTCATCGGCTACCACCTCGGCGAAAACATGCACAACACCCAGGTGCAGGACTTCGCCCACGCCCTCCGCAATGGCGCCAAACTGATCGTCGCCGACCCCCGCTTCTCCACCGCCGCCTCCAAGGCCGATCACTATCTCCCCATCCGCGCCGGGACCGACCTCGCCCTGCTGCTCGCCTGGATCCACGTCGTCCTCGCCGAAGACTGGATCGACCACGACTACCTCGCCCGGTATGCCACCGGCCTCCCCGAACTCCGCGAAGCCGTCCGCGACACCACCCCCGCGTGGGCCGAAGCCGAAACCGGCCTGCCGGCCGCTCAAATCGTCGAATCCGCCCGCGTCATGGCCGCCGCCCGCCCGGCCGTCTGCGTCCATCCCGGCCGCCACGCCTCCTGGTATGGCGATGATGTCCAACGCACCCGCGCGATCGCCATTTTGAACGCTTTATTCGGCAGTTATGGCCGCGAAGGCGGCTTTTATCTGCCCGTTTCGTCCAAAATTCCCGCTTATCCGCTGCCTCCGTACCCCAAACCCCGCAAGCCCTCCGCCGACGGCAAAGGCTCCAGGCACCCCTTCGCCGAAAAGACCGGCGCCTGGGGCCTCGTCCGGGCCACCGCCGAGCAGGACGTCTACCCCATCAAAGCCTGGATCGTCTCCGGCGCCGACCCGTTCCACTCCACGCCGGACCCCCGCATGGTCCAGAAAGCCATCGATCAGTTGGACCTGCTCGTCGTCGTCGATCTCCTCCAGGGCGAAATCGCCGGCCACGCCGATATTCTCCTGCCCGAATGTACCTACCTCGAACGCTACGACGACCTCCACGCGCCGCCGGGCCGCGAAGCTTACGTGGCCGTCCGCCAACCCGTCGTCGCCCCCCTCGGCGCGTCCCGGCCCAACTACGACATCTTCCGGGATCTCGGCCTCCGCATGGGCCTCGACGCCTACTACCCCTGGAAATCCTGGGAGGACTACCTCGATACCCGCCTCCAGTCCGCCGGCCTTTCGCTCGCGCAAATCCGCCGCGACCTGCACATCGCCACGGGGCAGACCACCCAATCCCTGGCGCCCGATCACCGCTTCCCCACGCCCTCCGGCAAAATCGAACTCCACTCCGCCCAACTCGCCGAAAAGGGCTTCGACGCCATCCCCCGTTACACCCGCCATGCCCGCCCCGATCCGGGTTGGTTCCGCCTCCTGAATGGCCGTTCGCCGCTGCACACGTTTAGCCGCACCATCAACAACCCCGCCCTCGGCTCGATCCAGCGCGACAATGACCTCTGGCTCAATGCCGCCGCCGCCCGCCAACTCGGCCTCCGCCACGGCCAGCAAGTCCGCCTCACCAATCAGGACGGCGCCACCGCCGGGCCTGTCCGCCTCCGCGTCACCGAGCGCATTCACCCCGAATGTGTGTACATGGTCCACGGCTTCGGCCACCAGGCCCGCGGCATGAAACGCGCCCGAGGCCAGGGCGCCTCGGTGGCCGCGCTCTTCACCCGCTTCCAGGTGGACCCCATCATGGGCGCCGCCGGCCGCAATCACAACTTCGTCCGCGTGGAGGTGGCCTGACATGCCCCGCCGCTTCGCCATGGTCATCGACCGTAAACTCTGCGTTGGCTGCGCCGCCTGCGTCGTCGCCTGCATGAACCAGAACGAAAGCTTCGGCTATTCGCGCTGCCGCGTCACCGAACGTCTCACCGGCAGCTATCCCAACCTCCGCCTCGACATCTTCTCCGAGCGTTGCAACCACTGCGAAGACGCCCCCTGCGTGCCCGTCTGCCCCACCGGCGCCAGCCACCACTCCGCCCATGGCCTCGTGGAAGTCCATAAAGACAAATGCACCGGCTGTCGCGCCTGCGTCGCCGCCTGCCCCTACGACGCCCGCTTCCCTGGCAGCGACGGCGCCGTCTCCAAGTGCAACTTCTGCGAACCTCTAGTCCACCAGGGCCGCGAACCCGCCTGCGTGGCCCAATGCCCCACCCAGGCCATGGTCTTTGGCGACATCAACGACCCCCAAGGCGAACTTCGCCGCCTGCTCGATACCCGCAAAGCCCAGGTCCTTAAACCGGAAGCCGCCACCCGCCCGCACATCTTCTACCTCGAGGCCCGCCCGTGACCCCCGAAACCGTTCAACTCGCCGCCGAGTCCGGAATGCGCTGCTGCGCCACCTTCTGGGGCCTCGATATCGCCTTTGAACTCTTCCTCGCCGGACTCGCCGGCGGTCTCATGATCCTCCCCCGCGCCGCCCAAACCCGGCGCTGGGCGTTCGCCGCCCTCGCCCTCGCCGGTCTGGTGCTGTTCCTCCACCTCGGCCAGAAATCCGCCGCGCTCTGGTTTTACGCCTCCTTCCAGCCCCAGGCCCCGATGTGGTGGGGCGCCTGGCTGTTCGCTCTCGCTCTTGCCGCCCTCGTGGTTTGGGACCGCCGCCCCGCCCTCAACTGGCTCCGGGTCCCCGTGGCCCTGCTGGGTGCTGGTCTGGTCATCTACCCCGGCATCATGCTCGGCTCTCTCGCCGCCCGCCCTGCGTGGCATCCCGTGTGGACGCCCGTCAGCTTCACCATCCTCTCCCTCGGCTCCGCCGCCGCCCTGCTCGTCCTTCTGGACCCCCGCCTGCGCCTTCGCCCGGCCTGGAGCACCTCCGCCACGCTGGTTCTTCTGATCACGCTCGCCACCCGCGCGGCCATCCTCCTCTCGGGTCAGGGATGAAACCCGAATCGCGCCTGATCGCCGTCAAACTGCTGCATACCTTCGTCTGGGTCTTCTTCGTCACCTGCATCGCCGGCATTCCCGCCGCCGCCGCCCTCGGCGAGTTTCGCTGGGCCGCCATCCTGGCTGCGCTCGTGGCCGTCGAATGCGCGGTGATCGCGCTCAACCGCGGCCGCTGCCCCCTCACCGATATCGCCGGGCGCTACACCCCGCAACGCCAGGACAACTTCGACATCTACCTCCCGCTCTGGCTCGCCCGCTACAACAAGCAGATCTTCGGAACCCTCTACATCGCCGGCGCGCTCTGCGCCCTCGCCGCTTTTCTGCTCTCCGGCAGGGGTTAGGGGGCCAGTTCGCGGATCTGGATGTTTTTGAGCATCAGGACCGTGTGGGGGTCGTGGAGCTGGAAGCCGATGGGGCCGGATTTGGGGCGGTTGGGGTCGCCGGGATGCTCCATGATGACGTGGCCGTTGAGGATGACGCGGATCAGGTTGTCGCGGACCTGGATTTCCATGGAGTTCCAGTCGTGGAAGCGTTCGTGGCCGGATTTGGCGTTCTGGAAGAGGTAGAGGCTGCCGGTGCCGTACTTGGCGGAGGGGGCGCCGAGGATCTGAATTTCGTAGCCGATGTGGGAAGGGGTCCGTTCGCCATCGTGTTCGGTGGCCGTGCTCCAGCGGCCTCGGGAGGTATCGCGGATGGAGACGCCGGAATTCTCGCCATGGCGGAGCCAGTAGTCGAAGCGGAGGTCAAACTGGCCGAAGTTGCGGGTGGAGTAGAGCCAGCCCTGGTGTTTGGCGGTGCGGCGCTCGCGCTGGCCGATGAGGATCCCCTCGGGCAGGACGTGCCAGAGGCCGTCGCCGACGATCTCCCAGCCCTTGAGGGAGGAGTCCGGAACAAGACTGGTCCAGGCGGATTGGGCGGGCGCGGGGACAGGTGCGAACAGCAGGGCCGAAGACAGCAGGATGGCGGACAGTGAATTGGAAAGCATAGCGGGAACCGCTCTCCCAAACGGTTCCCGTTATTTTAGCAGTCGCGCAGCGGGGGGTCAGGCCGCTTTGCGGACGGGCACGTTGAGTTGTTCGTGCAGGCTGCGCTGGATCGGACGGACGGGCACGAGGGACATTCTGGCCGTGGCCGGGATCTCATTTTCCGTCCGCCCGTTGAAGTATTCATCGAGCGGATAGAGCGCGTAGGGCTTCAGTTCGCGGTAAACGCGGCCGAGGCGGCGCATAATGCGATAGACCATGTGATAGAAAACGCCCTTTTCCATCCCGAGGCGCTTGCAGCAGAGGGTGTAATCGGCGCCGAGGAGGAAGTGGTAGCGAAAGACCTGGTACTCGTCGGGATTCAGGTGGCGTCTGCTGACGAGCAGAAAGTCAGCGACGTATTCTTCATCCTTCCGGCCCCAGATGGTGCGTCCGCAGCCGCGATTGGAGTATTCGAGGACGGCTTGGGACATCCGGCCTTCCTCCGTAACGATCCGTCGAAATCGGGCGTAACAGGCACGAAAAATGGCGCGAAAGACACACGCGCACGGGCGCACACCACCACGATGCAACAATCGCAGTCCGAGCCCGCGGCATTCCGGACAGTGCGGATTGGCGAGGGCGAGGGTATCTGATCGGGTCCACTCCATATAATTTTCAGTTCCTTTCGATCCGGCCGGGGCCTCACGTCCTCGGGTCCGGGGGGATTGACTAGTCCCATGTTGCCCTCCACCGCGAATGCGTCAAGAGGTCCCCCCGCATTTAGGGGTGATTCCGAGAACCGAATCTGGAGATCGGGAAACCAGCTTGTTCTGTATCAATAAGATAGAGAGGAGGCCGGGCAAACAATAATTTTCGGACTTCTTGATCCCAGATGCGTTTTGTGAGAGTACTAGTACTTGGGTATTTCCCGCTGAAATATGAGGACCGCCGGGAACAGCCTGTTTTTCAGTGTGCTTCAGGACCGCCTGATTGAGCAGGTGAAGCTGCGCCTGTTCAACGGGGAGTTAACGGAGAGGCGCCTGGCGCGGATGATCGGGGTGTCTCAGCCGCACATGCATAATGTGCTGAAAGGGGTCCGGTCGCTGACGCCGGAGGTGGCGGATTTGCTGCTGGGAGGGCTGGGAATTTCGGTTCTGGATCTGCTGGAGACCGAAGAAGCGGGGATTCTGCTGAGGGACCGGCAGTATGAGAAGGCGAGGCCGGCGCTGGCGCCGGTGGTGGACGGCCGGGTGGGACCGGGTCATCCCTTCCCGCAATTGGCGGATGGGACGGAGTGGATCCCATTGCCAATGGGTTTGTGGAGAACGCGGAGGCGGCTGGTTCTGGCTCCGATGGGGGTGGATCCGGAGTCACCGCTGCCGAGGGGAGATGATTTCGCGCTGGTGTGCCTGGACGAGGAGGCGCGGTTGCGGGCGGGCCCGCGGGATATTGTGGTGTTGCGGTGGAGGGGATCGGGGTACGCGCGAAGGGTCCGGGCGGCGGCGGAAGAGGTGGAAGTGTTGCGGCAGCAGAACTGGCTGATCACGGACGGGCCGGACCGGATTGAATTGGGGGGGCAGAGCGTGCTGGCGGTCTTGCGGGGGGTGGTGGTGTGGACGGGACGGGATTTCCGGCGGGGGTCGCCGCTGGATTATATGGGCAGTTTTCTCGAAAATCCTGCTTCGCGGTAGGTTTCCAGGACCTGCCGGGCGGTTTCTTCCCAGGTGAAATGGCGGCTGCGGGCGAATCCCCGTTCGACGAGAGTGGCGCGGAGGCCGTCGTCAAGGAGGACTTCCTTGATGCCGCGGGCGATATCGAAGACGTTTTCGGGGTTGACGATGTGGGCGGCGTCGCCGACGACTTCGGGCAGCGAGGTGGTGCTGGAGGAGATGACCGGGGTACCGGAGGCCATCGCTTCGAGCGGGGGAAGGCCGAAGCCTTCGTACAGCGAAACAAAGATGAAGGCGGAGGCGGCTTCGTAGAAAACGCGGAGTGTATCGAGGGGAACGAACCCAAGGAAGCGGACGGCGTTTTCGACGCGGCTCTGCATGACGGCGCGGCGGACGGCCGGGTAACGGGAGATTTCGTCGCCGATGATGATCAGGCGGAGGTCGCGATAAATGGGGTGGTTTTCGAGTTCGCCACGCAAGAGGGCGAAGGCTTCGACGAGGCGGGGAATATTCTTCTGGGGGCGGATGGTGCCGGCATAGAGCAGGAAGGGGTAGTTGACCTGGTAGCGTTCGAGGATGCGGCGGCGGTCGCGTTCCCAGCTATCGGGTCCGGCGGCGCGGGCGGCGGCGCCGGGGTGATGGTGGGTGAAGGTGGGGTCGGCGGCCCCGTAGATACAGGTGGTGCGGGAAGAGGGGATGCCGAGGAGGTTTTCGATATCGGTGCGGGTGGCTTCGGAGACGGCGATGACTTTTTCGGCGCGGAGGAGGCCGCGGCGGATCTGGAGGCGGCGAGCCTCGTGACGCCAGCCGGTGCGATTGTCGAATACGAGGGAGCCAAGGTCGTGAACGGTGACGACATAGGGCCGGGGCAGCATGAGGGGGACGACGTTGAGAGGGATGTGAATCAGGTCGGCGCGGAGTCCGCGGGCGAACATGGGGAAGGCGACCTGATCGAGCGGCGCGGAGTCGGAGCGTTCGTAGAAGAGGACGTGGAAGTTGTCGGGAAGGCCGTCGAATTCGTGTTTATCCTCGCGGTGGCAGACGAGGAAGAAGCGGTAGCCGGAATTCTGGACGGCCAGACCCCGGACGAGGTTGCGGATATAGGTCCCGAAACCGAAGTCGCGGATGTGGCGGGCATCGATCAGGATTTTGAGTGCCATCGCGCGGCTGGTTTCGGCTCCTTTCCTGAGGTGGAATCAGGCGCGGGCGGGCGCGAGTTTCCAGTGATAGAGGGGGAAGCGTTCGGTCAGGGTCTGGACGCGGGCGCGGACAGCGGCGAGGTTCTCTTCGGAGGACGGGTTTTCGAGGACGAGTCCGATGAGGCGGCCGACCTCCTGCATCTCCTCGGGACCAAATCCGCGCGTGGTGACGGCGGGTGAACCGAGACGGATGCCGCTGGGGTTGAGCGGCGGGTTGACGTCGAAGGGGATGGCGTTCTTGTTGGCGGTGATCCAGGCGGCGTCGAGGGCGTGTTCGGCCTCTTTGCCGCGAAGGCCCTTCGAGAAGACATCCAGGAGGAGGAGGTGGGTATCGGTGCCACCGGAGACGACGCGGTAGCCGAGTCCGGAGAGGGTGGCGGCGAGGGCCTGGGCGTTGTCGATGACGCGCTTCTGGTAGGCCTTGAATTCGGGAGTCATGGCCTCCTTGAAACAGACGGCCTTGGCGGCCATGACATGCACAAGGGGGCCGCCCTGGACGCCGGGGAAGACCATTTTGTCGATGGCCTGGGCATACTGCTGACGGCACAGGATGATGCCGCTGCGGGGGCCGCGGAGGGTTTTGTGCGTGGTGGTGGTGACCACATCGGCCCACTGGCAGGGGTTGGGATAGAGGCCGGCGGCGACGAGGCCGCTGAAGTGGGCCATGTCGACGAGCAGGAGGGCGCCGGCTTCATCGGCGATGGCGCGGAAGCGGGCAAAGTCGATGATGCGGGAGTAGGCGCTGGCTCCGGCGATGATCATCTTGGGCTTGTGTTCGTGCGCGAGGCGGGCGAGTTCGTCATAATCGATGATCTCGTCTTCCTGACGGACGCCGTAAGCGACGACTTTGTAGGTTTTGCCCGAGAAATTGAGGGGGTGGCCGTGGGTGAGATGGCCGCCGTGGGCGAGGTTCATGCCGAGAATGGTGTCGCCGGGGGAGAGCAGGGCGCCAAAGGCGGCCTGGTTGGCCTGGGAGCCTGAATGGGGCTGGACGTTGGCGTGTTCGGCGCCGAAGAGTTGTCTGGCGCGGTCGCGGGCAAGGTTTTCGACAATATCGGTGAACTCGCAGCCGCCATAATAGCGGCGCCCGGGGTACCCTTCGGCGTACTTGTTGGTGAAAACGCTGGAGGTGGCTTCAAGGACGGCTTCGGAGGTGAAATTCTCGCTGGCGATGAGTTCGAGGCGGGAGTGCTGGCGCTCGAGTTCGCTTTGGATGGCGGCCGCGATATCGGGGTCGGCCTGCGCGAGGGAGCGGCCCATCAGGTCCTGGTCGTTCATGGTTGATTTTCCTCCGGGTCTTCACCGGCCGTGACTTCGAGGGCGGTGATTTTGTCGACGCGGCGCTGGTGGCGGCCGCCATCGAAGGGGGTGTCGAAAAAGATGTCGATGAGTTCGAGGCCGGATTCGGCGTTTTGATAGCGGGCGCCGAGAGCGAGGACGTTGGCGTCGTTATGGGCGCGGGTCAGGCGGACTTCATCGGCGTTGAAGGCGAGGGCGGCGCGGACGCCAGGGATCTTGTTGGCAGCCATGGACATACCGACGCCGGTGGAGCAGACCAGGATGCCGCGGTCGACGGAACCTTCGGCGACGCGGCGGCCGACGGCGGCGGCGTAGTCGGGGTAGTCGGTGGAATCCGGGCCGCGGGTGCCGAGGTCGATGACCTCGTGACCGCGTTCGATGAGCCGGGCGCGCAGTTCTTCCTTGAGAGCGTAACCGGCGTGATCGGCTCCGATGGCTACTTTCATGGGGAACTTGTTAGTTTAGCATGGGGGGCGGGGAGTGGCGGGCTTGTATATAATGGCGGCGCAGGAGACCAGTAACATGTTGAAGCGACGCGACTTCCTCGGGATGATGGGCGGGGCGCCGGCGGTGTTGAGCGGGCAGACGCGGCGGCCGCCGAACATCCTGTTTTTCCTGGCGGACGATCTGGGCTACGGGGACCTGGGGTGTTATGGGCAGACGCGGATCGAAACACCCAATCTGGACCGCCTGGCGGCCGAAGGAATTCGTTTCACGCAGGCGTACGCCGGGGCGACGGTGTGCGCGCCGTCGCGGTGCTGCCTGCTGACGGGGCGGCACGGGGGGCATGCATCGGTGCGGGGGAACAAGCGGCCGGAGTTGGGACTGGCGCCGAATGAGCCGACGGTGGCGAGCGTGCTGCGGGAGGCGGGATACACGTCGCGGCTGTACGGGAAATGGGGGCTGGGCGGCCCGGGGATGAAGTCCACGCCCAATTCGCACGGATTTGACGATTTTTACGGCTATCTGGACCAATTGCACGCGCACGACGCGTATCCGACGCACATTTGGGAGAACGAAAACGAGACATTTCTGGTGCCGAACTGGTTCCACGCACGGAAGCAGTTCACGCCGGACCTGTTCGCGGACAAGGCGGTCAATTTCCTCGAGACGGCGGGCGAGAAGCCGTTCTTCCTGTATTTTCCGACGATTATTCCCCACGCGAACAATGAACTGGGGCGGGTCCAGCCGAACGGGATGGAGTCGCCGGACCTGGGGCCATACAAGGACCGCGACTGGCCGGAGGTGGAGAAGAGCTTCGCGGCGGCAATCACTCGGATGGACGGCTACATGGGGCGGATGCTGGAGGTGTTGCGGCGGCGCGGGATGGAGGAGAACACTCTGATCCTCTTCTCGTCTGACAATGGTCCACACGCGGAGGGGAACCACAAGCCCGGGTTCTTTGAGAGTTCCGGGCCGCTGCGGGGGACGAAAAGGGATTTGTATGACGGCGGCATCCGGGTGCCGGCGATCGCGCGGTGGAAGGGAACGGGGGCGGCGGGGAAGGTTTCGGACGCAATGTGGGCGTTCTGGGACCTGCTGCCGACGGCATGTGCGCTGGCCGGACGGAATGTGCCGGGGGGGATCGACGGGGTGGACGTGACCCCATCGCTGGTGGATGGGCGGCCGGTGGAACGGAGCCATTTCTACTGGGAATTTCACGAAGGCGGCTTCGCGCAGGCGGTTCGTTCAGGCCCCTGGAAGCTGGTGAAACAGCGGCCGAAATTCGGGTATGAATTGTTCAATGTGGAGAAGGATATTGGAGAACGGACGGACGTATCCGGGCAATATCCGGAAGTGGCGGCGCGGCTGAGGAAGTTGATGGACGCCTCGCGGACGCCACATCCGGCGTTTCCGGTGTAGGCGGGGTTCACTCTGGAAGGCTTGTCGCCAGCCGGCCCTCGTTGTGGAGCGACTGGAAGAGTTGGAGGGAGCGCTGGAAGCCTTCGCGGAGGGGGGTGAGGGGAATGCCGGGGACGGCGCGGGCGAGGGCGGAACCGTCCATTTGGGCGGCGACGGGGACTTGAGGGCCTTCGGCGCGAATCAGGCCTTTGGCGGGGGGGTGGAGTTCTTCGATGAGGGGGATCAGGTCTTCGACGTTGGCGAGGTGGCCGGCGAGGTTGAAGACGTGGGCGCCGGGGAGGTTGGCTTCGAGGCAGCGGACGAAGGAGAGGGCGACGTCTTCGACGTATTGGAGGTCCATCGGTCCGGTCAGGCGCATTTTGTAGGGTTTACCGAGGATGGCGGCGCGGAGGGCGTGGGTGGGATCGGAGGTCATGCCGAAATCGCGGCCGGGGCCGTAGACGGTCCAGGGGCGGAGGCCGATGGAGGGGGTGCCGGCGGTGGCGGCATGGATGCGGGCGCAGTCTTCGTTGGCTTGCTTGAAGACGCCGTAGAAGGTGGCGGGGTGGAGGGGATCGGCTTCGGTGAGGGGGCGGCCGGGGTACAGAGCGGGTGGCCCCCAAACGGCGGCGGAGGAGGCGTACACGATGGGGAGTCCGCGGGCGGCTTCGAAGAGGTTGAGGGTGCCGAGGACATTGACGCGGGCGCCGAGGACGGGATCGCGCTGGCAGACGGGGATCAGCAGGGCGGCGAGGTGGCAGACGTGGGTGACGGAGTGGGCGGCGAGGAGGCGGTCGATCAGGGGGCGGTCCTCGATGGAGCCTTCGACGGCGGTGACCTGGGCGGCGATGTCCGGCGGGGCGACGAGGTGGAGGCGTTCGAGGCGGGGGTCGAGATCGAGGGCGACGACGCGGTGGCCTTGCTCGACGAGAAAGCGGGCGATCCAGGCGCCGATGCACCCGGAGGCGCCGGTGAGAAGTACATTCATCGGGAAACAGGTCCTTTGTGATACGTTACGACAACATGCGCATCAAGAGGATTTCGACGGCGGTCCTGGAAGCGAATTTTGACTGGACGATCGTCCGGGTGGAGACGGACGAGGGGGTGACGGGCTACGGGGAGGCGTTCGTGGGGCCGGGATTGACGGCGGTGATCCGGGAGTTCAACGAGATCCTGGTGGGGGAAGATCCGTGCTCGATTGACCGGCTGATCCGGCGGATGAAGGCGAGCGTGATTTATGCGTCGCCGGGGCTGATGTACCACGCGATCGGGGGGATCGAGTCGGCGCTGCTGGATGTGATCGGGAAGCGGTACGGGATGCCGGTTTGGCAGATTCTGGGGGGCAAATACCGCGATTTTGTGACGGTTTACGCGGATTGTCACGCCGGGGACGCGCTGGAATCGATCACGCCGATGCTGAAACCGCGGACGCCGCACTGGATGGCGGGCGGGGCGCCGGAAACGAACGAGGCGCGGATCAGCGTGCGGCATCACGGGTGGGACGCGTCGAAACCCGAGTCGGTGACGGCGGATGCGTACGTGGCGCGGGCGCGGGAGATGGCGGGGCGGGGGTTCCGGGTGCTGAAGTTCGACGTGGACGTGCCGATGCCGTTCGAGACGGACGAGTACAACCGGGGGTTCAGCCTGCGCGAGGTGGATTTCGCGGCGGAGATCGTCCAGAATGTGCGGAAGGCGGTGGGACTGGAAGTCGAACTGGCGATTGATTGCCACTGGAATTACGGGGTGGCGGCGGCAATTGATCTGGCTCGGGCATTGGAACCGGCGCGACTGGCGTGGCTGGAAGACCCGCTGCCGCCGGAGAATATCGCGGCGTTCCGCGAGGTGCAGAGCGCGACAAAGACGACGATCGCAACAGGTGAAAATCACTTTTTCCGGCTGGATTTCCAGCGGTTGATCACGGAAGGCGGATTACGCGTACTGGCGCCGGATGTGCAGAAGATTGGACTGTGGGAAGGGAAAAAACTGGCCGATCTGGCGGATCTGCACTATGTCAACCTGACGTGGCACAACATCAGCGGGCCTCTGGGGACCATGGCGGGGGTGCATTTGTGCGCGGCGATTCCGAATGTTCTGGCCCTGGAATGGCACGCGGCGTCGGTGCCATTTTTTGACGAAATCGTGAAAGATGCGGATGGCCCGATGATCGTGGACGGGCGGATCCGGGTGCCGGACGCGCCGGGATTGGGAGTGGACTTAGACCTCGCTAAAGCCTACAAATACCGGAAGCCAGGCGAGGCGTTTTTCGAGTGAGCCGGCGGGTTCAGGTCATCATTGACGAGCCATTTGCACTGCGAGTGGTCATTCCGGCGGCGAAAAGCCCGGTTGTGATCTTCGGGCGGATCGGATTTCTGACATTGTGGGCGTGGGTCTGGGTGACGGTGTCGGGTCAGTTGGAGGACTGGTGGCGGCTTGCGGTGGCGTTGACGGCGTGGAGCGTGGTGAGCCTGCTGGCGCTCTCTTCCCTGCTCTGGCATCTGAGGGGGGCGGAGATCGTGGACTTGCGCGAAGGGGAATTGCGGCTGATCCGGATCGGGGGCGGGTGGACGCAGCAGCGAGTCTATCCGCTGGCCGAAGTGCGGCACTGGCGGGGG
>DNFG01000325.1 GCA_003487005.1 Bryobacterales bacterium | reverse complement strand
CTTCATGACAGTGAGTTCATTGCCTTCGCGGACGGGGAAGGAGCCTGGTTTCTTGACGTTGCCGGTGACGAAGATCTTGCGGGCCTTCATGACAGTGAGTTCATTGCCTTCGCGGACGGGGAAGGAGCCTGGTTTCTTGACGTTGCCGGTGACGAAGATCTTGCGGGCCTCGGGGACGCGGATCTCCTCGCCTCCGTGGAGGAGGATGTTCAGATCGGAGGAGTTGTCATCCATCAGGTCGCGGAGCAGGAGGCGGCGGGTGATGGGCCGGGCGTCCTGGGCGGGGCTGGGCGGAAGGGTGAGAAGGAGTTCGGGACCGGCTAGTTCGGAGAGGCCCTCGGCGCGGGCGAGGGCGTCGAGGAGGGTGACGCGGCCGACGGCCTGGAAGGTGACGGGGCGTTTGACTGCACCGACGACGCTGACGGGGCGCGAGGCGTATTCGGCGACGGTGACCATGACGACGGGTTGGACGAGAATGCCTTCCTTGACGAGTTGGGCGGCGATCAGGTCTTCGAGTTCAGAGGGGCGTTTGCCGGAGACGGGGATTCGCTCCTGGAGGAGGGGGAGGCGGATGTAGCCTTCGGAGGAGACGCGCACGGTGCGGGTGAGTTCGGGGGCGTCGTAGACGGAGATGGCGAGGAGGTCATTGGGGCCGACCGCCTGGCCCGGAAGGTTGGCGGCGCCGGCGTCCTGCATGGGCCCGGTGGAGGGGGGGCGGGGTTGGGCGAAGGCGCCCGCGGCGGCCGTCAGCATGGCGACGACGGCGAGAGAGCGGAGCGGGGGCGTCATAGAGGCGAGTTTGCGGAACAGGGCGGCGGGTGTCAAGCGCCGCCGGCGAGTTTGCGGACGAGGGGGAGGAGGGCGTCACCCTCGAAGATGGCTTTGTTGGCCTCGCTCCAGGTCCAGGACTGGGAGACGATGCCTTTGGCGTCGATAAGGAAGAGTTGTGGGAGGTCGACGCGGGGGTTTTTGGGGGTGGCGTTGAGGTAGTAAGCGGCGGTTTGTCCACAATCGAAGAGGATCGGCGAGGTGATTTTCTGCTTTTCTATGAAGGCGGCGACGGTCTGGTTGGTGTCCGGGGGGGTGACGATGGAGAGAATGTTCACGCGGCCGGGAAGGGCTTTTTTGACGCGTTCGAGGGTGGCGGCAAGGCTGGTGCAGTGGGGGCACGCGGTGAGCATGAAGTCGAGCAGGAGGGGTTTGCCGCGGTAGTCGAGGATGTCGTGGTACTTCTGATTGCCGTCGGGCAGGGAGAAACTGGGAGCGCGCTTGCCGTCGAAGACTCCGGCGGCAAGCGGGCGGCCAAGAAGGGGGCTGAGGGCCGCGAGGGCCAGGGATCGGCGGGTCATGATTTCAGTTTAGCGAGTGCGGGCAGGGAGACTTCGAACGGGGCGGTGGCGACGCCGTGTTCGGTGATGATGCCGGTGACATAGCGGGCCGGGGTGACGTCGAAAGCGGGGTTCTCGACGAGCGTGTTCTCGGGGGCGACGGGGACGCCGAAGACTTCGGTGACTTCGGAGGCGGGGCGCTGTTCGATGGGAATCTGGTCGCCGGAATCGAGGGTCAGGTCAAGGGTGGAGATGGGGGCGGCGACGTAGAAGGGGACGTTATTCTCCTTCGCGAGCACGGCGACGGAGTAGGTGCCGACCTTGTTGGCGACGTCGCCGTTACGGGCGATGCGGTCGGCGCCGACGACGACGCAGCCGATGCGTCCGGAGCGGAGGAAGTGGCCGGCCATGTTGTCGGTGATGAGCTTGGTGGGGATGTTGTCCTGCATCAATTCCCAGACAGTGAGGCGGGCGCCCTGGAGAAAGGGGCGGGTTTCGTCGGCGAAGACATCGATGGACTTGCCGGCGCTGACGGCGGCGCGGATGACGCCGAGAGCGGTGCCATAGCCGGCGGTGGCGAGGGCGCCGGCGTTGCAGTGGGTGAGGACGGTTTTGTGGTCGGGGACCAGGGGCGCGCCGTGGCGGCCGATGGCTTCGTTGATGGCGATGTCTTCGAGGTAAACCTGCTGGGCTTCGCGGACAAGGGCTTCGCGAATCTGTTCAACGGGTTGGCCGCGGAGGGAGGCGTAGAGGCGCTTCATGCGGTCGATGGCCCAGAAGAGGTTGACGGCGGTGGGCCGGGTGGCGGCAAGGGTATCGCCGATGGTGTCGATCTCGTCGTCGAGGCGGGAGGGGTCGGCGTGGAGGGCGCCGAGGGCCATGCCCATGGCGGCGGCGACGCCGATGGCGGGGGCGCCGCGGATGATCATGGTCTTGATGGCATCGGCGACTTCAAGGTAATCGCGGCAGGTGACGAAGACGACCTCGCGGGGGAGGCGGGTCTGGTCGATCATGACGACGCCTTCGGGCGTCCATTGGATGGTCGGTTCCATGATTAGGGGGTAAAGCCCTTTCCGGAGAGAAGGTAGCCGGTGAAGAAAGTGAGGTTATAGGTAGCGTGAACGAGGGTGGAAGCGGCGGTGGAGCCGGTTCGGAGGCGGACGAGGCAGAAGACGGCGGAAGCGCAAAAAAGCAGGAGCAGGTGCTGCCAGGTCCACTGGTATTGAGGGCCGTGGAGGAGGGTGAAGGGGAGGCTGCAGAGGAGGATGGCGAGAAGGGTGCCGAAGGAGCGGACGAGGAGGGGGAGGAGGAATCCGCGGAAGAGGAGTTCCTCGAAGAGGGGGGCGAGGGTGGTGGCGAGGACGCCGATGAGCAGAGTGGACCAGCGGTCCTGCATGAGGAGGTGAATGGAGGACTGGATTTCGGGGGTGCGGAGGAGGATACCGAGGACGACAACCGAGAAAGCGAGCAAGGGACCGAGGAAGAGGGTGAAGGCGGCGCCGGGCCAGGGGGCGGTCCAGGCGAGGGAGGCCCAGAAGGGCTGGCCATACCGGGCGCGGAGCATGGCATAGAGACAGAGAAACCAGAAGGCGAAGCCGGAGAACTGCATGGTCATCAGGCGGGGGGCGGCGGTATTGGTCGGCAGGAGGGCGAAGATCCCCTGGGTGAGAGCGATGGCGAGGAGGAAGCAGGGGATCGCCATGCCGGCGAACAGGGCGGCATCGCGCCAGTTCCAGAAGGGGTAGTCCGGCGAGGCGGGGCCGGACGCACTGGCCGGGGATGGGGTCAGAGCGGGGGCGGATTCGGGAAATTGCGGGGTGAGATCGTTCAAGGTGCGGACAATCCTTCCCTAGCCTGGCCGGGGGGAGCGTTGTTTTTCCAGTGTAAGCAATTGGCGAAGGGCGTGTCCGGTGTGGGAATCGGGGTGCCGGGCGATGGCTTCGGGGGGGCCGGCGGCGACGATGGAACCGCCGCCTTCGCCGCCTTCGGGGCCGAGATCGATGAGCCAGTCGGCTGATTTGATGACATCGAGGTGGTGTTCGATGACAAGGACGGTATTGCCGAGGGAGACGAGGCGGTTGAGGACGTCAAGCAGGCGGCGGACATCCTCGAAATGGAGGCCGGTGGTGGGTTCGTCGAGGATGTAGAGAGTGCGGCCGGTCTGGCGGCGGGAGAGTTCGCGGGCCAGTTTGATGCGCTGGGCTTCGCCGCCCGAGAGCGTGGTGGAGGACTGGCCGAGGTGGAGGTAGCCGAGGCCGACATCGGCGAGGGTCTGGAGTTTGGGGGCGATTTGGGGGAAGTTGGCGAGCAGGGGGAGGGCGTCCTCGATGGTGGTGTCGAGGAGGGAGGCGATATTGACGCCGTGGAATTTGACCTGAAGGGTTTCGGAGTTATAGCGCCGGCCGTGGCAGACGTCACAGGTGACGAAGACATCGGGCAGGAAGTTCATCTCGATGCGCTTCATGCCGTCGCCCTGGCAGGCTTCGCAGCGGCCGCCTTTGACGTTGAAGGAGAAGCGGCCGGGTTTGTAGCCGCGTTCGCGGGATTCGGGGAGTTGGGCGTAGAGGTCGCGGATGGGGGTGAAGACGCCCGTGTAGGTGGCGGGATTGGAGCGCGGGGAGCGGCCGATGGGGGCCTGGTCGATTTCAACGACTTTGTCGATCAGGTCGATGCCGTCGAGGCCGTCGAAGGCGCCGGGGTTGGTTTTGGCGCGGTAGATGGACTGGGCGAGCGCACGATAGAGGAGGTCGTGAACGAGGGTGGATTTGCCTGAGCCCGAGACGCCGGTGACGACGATGAGGGTGCCGAGCGGGAACTCGACGGTGATGTTCTTCAGGTTATGTTCGCGTGCGCCGCGGAGGATGAGTCGCTGGCCGTTGCCGGAGCGGCGGACGGCGGGGGTTTCGACGGCGCGCGCGCCGGAGAGGTACTGGCCGGTGAGGGAGCGGGGATTGCGGGCGATGGCCGCGGGGGTGCCGGCGGCGATGAGTTCACCGCCGAGGCGCCCGGCGGCGGGGCCGAGGTCGATGACGAAGTCGGCGCGTTCGATGGTTTCGTGGTCGTGTTCGACGACGAGGACGGTATTGCCGAGGTCGCGGAGGCGGGTCAGGGTATCGAGGAGGCGGGAGTTATCGCGGGGGTGGAGGCCGATGGAGGGTTCGTCGAGGACGTAAAGGACGCCGCGGAGGCGCGAGCCGATCTGGGTGGCGAGGCGGATGCGCTGGGCTTCGCCGCCGGAGAGGGTGGCGGCGGAGCGGTCGAGCGAGAGGTAGTCGAGGCCGACCTGGGCGAGGAATTCGAGGCGGTTGCGGACTTCATCGACGAGGCGGGCGCCGATGGTGGCCTGGCGGGCGTTCAGGTGCCACGTGCGGACGGAGTCGAGGGCGCGGGCGATGGAGAGGCCGGTGAAGACGTGGAGGGGGAGTTCCTGGAAGCGGACGGCGAGGGAAGACGGGCGGAGGCGCGCGCCGCGGCAGGCGGTGCAGGGGGTGGCTGACATGAAGGTCATCAGCCAGTCGCGGTAGGCGTCGGTGTAGTGGTGGAAGGCGTGGTCGAGGAGGGAGAGGATGCCGGGGAAGCCGTTGGCGCCATCGAGGAGGGCGGACTGGTGTTTGGGGGAGAGGGTTTCGAAGGGCTTTTTGAGGTCGATGCGGAGGCGTTTGGCGGCATCGGCAACGGCCTGCTGCATGGTGGCGGAGGAACCGCCGGGGCCGAGGCCGCCGTCGAAGAGGGGTTTGGCGGGGTCGGCGATGACTTTGGCGGGGTCGAAGGCCCAGGTGGAGCCGAGGCCATTGCAGGCCTCGCAAGCGCCGAAGGGGCTGTTGAAGCTGAAGGAGCGGGGTTCGAGTTCGGGGACGGACTGGCCGCAATCGGGGCAGGCCATCTTCTGGGAGTAAAGGAATTCGGGGCCATCGACGACGGCGACGGTGACGATGCCGGAGGCGAGGCGGGTGGCGGTGTCGATGGAGGCTTCGAGGCGCTTTTCGGCGCCGGGTTTGAGGAGGAGGCGGTCGACGACGACGTCGATGGAGTGGTTGCGGCGCTTGTCGAGGTTGATGTCTTCATCGAGCGAGCGCATTTCGCCGTCGATGCGGGCGCGGAGATAACCGGCCCGGGCGAATTTCTCGAGATCCTTCTTGAATTCGCCCTTGCGGCCGCGAACGACGGGGGCGAGGATCATCAGGCGGGGGGTGTCGTGGCCGGGGGGAGGCTGGAGGGCGAGGATCTGTTCGAGGATCTGCTGGGTGTTCTGGCGGGCGATGGGGGTGCCGCAATCGGGGCAGTGGGGGGTGCCGAGGGAGGACCAGAGGAGGCGGAGATAGTCGTAAATTTCGGTGATGGTGCCGACGGTGGAGCGTGGGGAGCGGTTGGTGGTCTTCTGCTCGATGGAGATGGCGGGGGAGAGGCCGTCGATGGAGTCGACGTCCGGGCGTTCCATCTGGTCGAGGAACTGGCGGGCATAGGGGGAGAGGGTTTCGACGTAGCGGCGCTGGCCTTCGGCGTAGATGGTGTCGAAGGCGAGCGAGGATTTGCCTGAGCCGGAGAGGCCGGTGACGACAGTGAGCGTGTTGCGGGGAATATCGACGGAAACGTCCTTCAGATTGTGGACGCGCGCGCCGTGGACCGAGATGTTCTTGAGCATGGCGTTCAGCCCGAATTGCGGCCGTCTTCGGAGACCTTGATCTTGGACGCCGAAGCCGCCTGGCGCGCGTTATCCCACTTTGATTTGACCCAATCGAGCAGTCGCCGGGCCCACTTGAAGTGGCGGGCGAGCAGAATAAGGCCGGGCACACCGAACATCCAGCCCTGCAGGACCGGGATGAGGCCGCCGATGAGGCCGATGATCACGAGGATGATGCCTGCCGTGATCTCGAAAGCTTTGCGAAAGGGAGAGATACCCCTAATTTACCATTCAGTCCGCGTGGCCCTGGTCGTGGAGGGCGCGGATCTGGGCGGCGAGGCGTTCGGTGAGTTCGACGCGGGCGGAGATGGGGAGACCCTCGGTTTCGAGAGGGGGGCCGATGCGCATGGTGACCTTGCCGGGGCGCATGTGATGGGAGTGCATGGGGAGGATCTCGCGGAGGCCGATGAGGGCGATGGGAAGGATGGGCACGGCGCCCTTGATGGCGAGATAAGCGGCGCCGTCCTTGAAGGGCTGAAGGTTGCCATCTTCGGAGCGGCCGCCTTCGGGGAAGACCAGGACGGAGAGGCCGCGCTCCTTCATGGCATGACCGGCGGAGGAGAGGACCTTGAGAGCGGCGCGGGGGTCGTCCAGGGGAACGGCGATGTGGCCGGCCTTGGTGAGGTGCCCGCCGATGAAGGGGATGTCGAACAGGCCCTTCTTGGCGAGGAAGCGGAAGTTGACGGGGAGATGACCCAGCAGCACGGGCGTGTCCATGTAGCTGACGTGATTGGGCGAAACGACGTAACTGCGGGCGGGATCGATATGTTCGAGGCCGGTGACGGTGACCCGCGCGCCCGCGATGCCGAGCAGCATCCGCGCCCATTTCCGGGCGATGCGCAGTTGGAGGCTGCCGTCCTTGTCCCAATGCGACGCGAGCAGGTTGATGGTGCCCATCAGGGCGGTGGCCACGATGATGAGCGGGTCGCGGATGAACAGGGCGATGAGGTAGCTGAACACCATGCTTGGCGGGCGGAACTCCTGATTATGGCACGAGGAGCGGGCGGACTTCGCCCACGAGGTAAAGCGAACCGGTGATGAAGAGGGCATCCTCGGGCCGGGCTTCGCGGAGGATGCAGTCCACGGCCCCGGCGGGTGCGGGCAGGATGCGGGCGCGGGTTTCGCCGGTGAGGTCGCGAATGGTTTCGGCCGGGAAAGCACGGGTCTGGTGGGGGGTGGTGAAGACCAGTTCGTGGGCGAGGGGGAACAGGAGGGGGGCGAGCACGGAGAGGTCCTTGTCGTTCATCGCGCCAAAAAGCATCCAGACGCGGCCGCCACCGGCGCGATTCGTGTGAAATTCCCGGATATAGCGGGCGAGAGCGGCGGCGCCGGAGGGATTGTGCGCGCCGTCGAGAAAGATGTCGGGATGCCGCCGGACACACTCGAGGCGGCCGGGCCAGCGGGTTGCTTTCAGGCCGGACGAGATGATTTCGGCGGGGAGGCCGAGGTGGACGAGGGCGGCGACGGCGGTGAGGGCATTGTCGACCTGATGAGCGCCGATGAGAGGGAGTTCCACCGGGATGGCATGCTGGCGGAAGGTGGCGGTGAAGTGGTTACCGTAGGCGTCCTGGTGGAGGTCCTCGGCCCGCCAGCTCGAGGCATGCAGGAGAGGGGATCCGGTCTCGCGGGCCCGCTGTTCAATCACCGCCAGCGCTTCGGGGCGCTGCAGCGCGACGATGGCGGGGCGGCCCGGCTTGAGAATCCCGGCCTTTTCGGCGGCGATCTGCGGGATGGTGGTGCCGAGGAACTTCTCGTGGTCGAAATCGATTGGCGTCAGCACGGAGAGGAGCGGATCGACGACATTCGTGGCGTCGAGGCGGCCGCCCATGCCGGTCTCGAGGACGCCGATTTCCACCTTGTGGCCGCGGAACAGCAGGTACGCCATCGCGGTGATCGTCTCGAAGTAGGTCGGGTGGCCGTCCAGGACGCCGTCCGCGATCATGGTGAGCGCGGCTTCGTGGACTTCCTCGAAGGCGCTGGCGAAATCCGCGGGCGTCACGGGTTCGCCGTTGATCTGCACGCGTTCGGTGGGTTCGACGAGGTGGGGGGAGATGAAGAGGCCGGTGCGGCGCCCCGAGGTGCGAAGCGCGCGCTCGATCATCGCGCAGGTGGAGCCTTTGCCGTTCGTTCCGGCGACGTGAACGAAGGGCGTGGCGCGGTGGGGATGATCGAGACGGGCGAGGAGGGCTTCGATGCGGTCAAGGCCGAGTTTGAGGGTTTTATACTCGTTGCCGAGAGTGTAGAGGAACTGGACCGAATCGGGATAAGCAAAGGGAGACAAGCTGATATCAGGAATCGCATATTGGGTGCGCGGGCGGCAACGGGGGAGCCCCCGTGGAGGTATGGGCAGTTCGAGACCTGTCCCTGCCAAAGAGAAAGCCAACGTGGGCTACTGCCGTGATTCTGCGACGTGGAGGGTGGCGTGTGCCTGGGTCCCCGTGTGCGGGTGAGGCAGTATCGCATGGGCGTGCCACCAGCGCTCGGCGTCCGCGGGAGTCCAGGGGGGCAGGTCGCGGCACTGCCGGAGGAGACCGCTGAGTTCGGCGGCGGAACCCGGACGCGCGTCCGGTTCCTTGGCGAGCAGACGAAGGATGAGGTTGTCGAGATCGGGAGGGATCGGGATTCCGGCGCGTTGTGAGGGCGGCAAAGGGTGTTTCTGGAGGTGGGCGACGATCATCGCCGTGGGATGGGGTTCATCGAAGACAGGCTGGCCGGAAAGCAGCCAGTAGGCGACACAGCCAAGGCCGTACAGGTCCACCCGGTGGTCGATCGCCGGGGCTCCGGCGGCCACCTCGGGCGCGAGGCAAGCGGGTGTGCCGGCGATGGCGCCCGAGGCGGTCATCTGCGATTGATCCTGCTGGAGGATGTGCTTGACGAGGCCGAAGTCAAGCAGCTTGCAGAAATCGAAGCTGGTGCCCAGATGGCAGAGGAACAGGTTGTTGGGCTTGACGTCCCTGTGGATCATGCCACGTTGGTGCGCCTCTTCGAGCGAGGCGCACGCCTGAGTCAGTATATGAACGACGCGCCCCGGCGGCTGAGGGCCGAACCGCTCGACCAGCGTCTGGAGCGTATACCCATCGAGCAGTTCCATGGCGTAATAGAAGCCGCCGTCCTCGGTGAGGCCGAAGTCGTGGATGGCGACAGTGTGCGGCGACTGGAGTTGTGCGATGGCGAGCGCCTCCTGCTCGAAGCGCTTGCGGAGTGAATCAGCCGTGCGGCCCGGTTGCAGCAGGAGGACATCCGGGCGAATCACCTTGACGGCGGCATCGCGCTTCAGAAACCGGTGGCGGGCCCTCCACACCTCGCCCATCCCGCCTTGGTTGAGCGGTTCGTAGAGTTCGTAGGATCCCAGTTCCCGGGCGCGCGCCGCGAGGCGTTCCATGCGCAGTGCGCGGCTGTTGACCAGCGCCGAGACGATCGGTATGAGGAAGCAGGGGGCGTAGTGGACGGTCAGACGGCTCGGGTCCACGTCGGGGTAGCCGGCATGCGTCAGAAGGAAGTAGACGAAGGGCCCGGTGGCGGCGCCTGCGAAGCAGTAGAATGCGGCCATCAGCGGTGGAGCCGGAACCAGGAGTGCGAACGAGACCAGCCAAAGCGTGATGGCCGACGTGCCCCGGACGTACTCATCGGGCTGCCAGGGGATGGCATTCTCGAAAACGGCAATCGTGGCGGCGATCACGAGTTGGTAGAGCAGGCCCACCCGCAACAGCGCCATCGGCTTGAACCAGCCAAGGCGCTCGATGAGGATCACGGCGAGCGTGATCAGGACGGCCGTGATCAAGGTAACCCGGATCAGGCGGGTGTCGAGGGCGTCGGCGACTTCACGCTGGAGCATCCCAGCGAAGAACGGGATCGTGATCAGCCCGGCCAGGGCGGCGACGGCAATCCAACTGAGCTGGACATGGTTGCGGCCCACCAGTTCCGCGGCCAGCGTGGCGTTGGACAGTCGCGAACGGCCTGCGTCGCCCTCCCGGCCGGCGATGCGGCCAACAGCGGGAGCCAGGGTGCCTCGCGGCGCGTCCACACCCTGTATTGTAGAGCGGTTTCCGCAAAAAGAACCCGATTTCTCGTCAGGCGGCCGTGAGTGCCCCGGCCAAAAACTGGTAGGCTTCCTCGCGCGTCTCCAGCGGAAAATCATGACCCGCGTCCGGTTGCCGCAGCGTGATCCGCGTCTCCACACGCTCCGACGCGGACTCGATCGCCTCCACCACCCCCGCCGCGTCAAAGTTGTCGTCACGAACCGGCGCGCTCACAAAAACCGGCCGCGGCGCAATGGCCTCCAGAACATCATCGAAATCAAACGGCATCTTCGCGGGCGACTTCCCGTAGACCTCCGCGATCCGCGGCATGTAGCCGCGATGCGACCACCCCGTCAGATCCCCGCCCTTGTACCGCGCGAACGCCGTGAACCCGCAACTCGTCACCGTCGCCCGCACGCGCTCGTCAAATGCCGCCAGAAATAGCGCATTGTGCCCGCCCAGCGAATGACCGATCGCCCCGACGCGCCCCGGATGCACGTCTGGCCGCGCCTCCAGCAGGTCCACCGCCCGGATGTGATTCCAGATCCCCTTCATCGTCGCACTCGCATAACCGCGCGCGTACGCGTTGAATTGATACCCCCCCGAGCCGGGATAATCGGGCGCGAGCGTGACGAAGCCGCGCTGTGCGAGTTCCACCGCATAATTGCGGTTGGGTAGACCCCCAAGCCCCGCCGGTACCCCCTTCCCCAGCGGGCTCGTCGGATGCAGACAGACCACCGCCGGCCGCGACGGCAGGGGCTTCGCGGGTGCCAACAGGTAGGCCGTCACCCGGTCTCCCGATTCCGCTGCGTAAGAAATCAGAGCGATCCGGTACCCGTCGCCCGCGCGCTCCTCCGTGACTTCCACATGCAGATTCGCCTTCGGATGCGCCGGGAACGGGCCCATCACCATCTGCATCCTCCGCAAAATTTCCTCCCGCCGCGAGGCGGCAGGCTGGAAAGCGGCCACTGCCATTCCGGCAAGGTGGCGGCGCGTGATCAGGGGTGCTACTGGCATGGGAGGTCTTGGGTTCATATTATGTCCCCGTGCTGCTGCGATGCGCATCAAGTGAGCACTGAGCGCCCAGTCGCCGAGGGGGACGGTTCCCTACGCAGGCCGCCCTGTCGGGTTCAACCGGGCCTTACTGACTGCGGCCCGGGGGCGAAGCCGGAGCGGCGATGCGCGGGTGTCATTGGGGCTCCGATTCAAACTGCCATTCGAGTGCCAGGGTATGCGCGTCAGCCCGGACGCCCGGTCCTGGCGCATCAAGCGTGAAGTTCAGACTCACGGATCCGGAGGATGCCTGGACGCTGCTGCGGAAGACGGTCACGAAGCCGTCGGGATTGGCTGTGCCCGCGAAACCGGTGCCGTTGGATGCGCCCTGGATGGTCCAACGGATCCTGGAGGCGGCTATGCCCGTCCCGCCCGGGCCTGAGAACTGGCTCGCGGCCGGTCGGAGGCTGACCTTGAGGACTCTGCCGGACTCCAACTGCGCCGCCTGAAACGAGACCACGACAGGATTGGAGGTCGAACCCGTCGGCGCGGCGAGATTTTGCACGTCGAAGTACACCGTGGCGGGCACCATGACCTGGGCATTTTCTCCCCGGGCGGGGCAGAATGTAAGCGCAAGGAGGAGCGCAAGCGCGCTTGGTCTCATAGCAGATTCTCGTTCTCTTCGTCCTGAAAGACGATGGGTTTGGCGACTCTCTCGAGGCGGAACCGGATCTCCCGGCTGCCTGGGTCCGGGCCGCTGAGGATGACTTCGACAACAGCAGCAGATGCGGGCTGGAGATTGGGGGGGAGACGGGCAGGATCCAGGCGGATCTCGTGACGCCCTGCGGGCAGATTGGTGAATTCGAATTCGCCCCCCTCCGAAGTTGAGGTGGCCGCATCAGCGAGGAAGATGGGAATCCCGCTGAGTCCTTCGCCAAATCCCGGCTCGCCGTCCTCATCAGCATCGATGAAAACGACACCGCGGATCTGGCCGAGCCGGCCCAGCAGCAAGTCAAAGCGGTGTTTGCCGCGGGTTCCGGCCTCGAAGAGCCTGTCGGCGTTGCTCGCGTAGGCACCGGCGGGCAGGGTCTGTTCCCGGAGTTTTACCTCGTAGGAGCCCTTGGGCAGGCCTGTGATCTGGTACTCCCCGCGTTCGTTGGTTTCGACTGCGTATTCACCGACTTCGACGACAACCCCTTGGGCCGGACGCCCGCGAGCGCCCAGCACGACTCCCCGCACTTCGGCGCCGGGGATCGGAGAATTGAGCCCCCAATCCTTGCGGACATTGATTCGCCAGGTCCGGCTCGAGATCTCGTATGCGAAGTTCTGAAAAGTCGGAATCTGGCCGTATTCAAGGCCAAGATAGAGAGTCTCGGAGGCTTGCCATTGGACCCGGGTTCGCAGGCGCGTATCGTCGAAGGGGTCGGCCAGGCGGCCCATCCAATGGAAACTGAGCCGGCGGGAAGGCCGGAAAGCGAGCAGCAACTGGTCCCATCCCTGGTTCTCTCCGGATGCGCGGCTGCGGCTCACGTACTGCGAGTCGAGCGAGATCCAGCGATGCGGAGTCCAATTGACCGCCGTCATCCACTCACGCCATCCGGCCCTCGAACCGGCGAGGCCATCCAGTGCGTGACGCTGGTCTGACCGCGTAGCGTACCGCCCACGCACCCGGAAGGTTCGAAACGGGACCGAAAGCGTGGCCCCCCGAACGGTGGCCCTCGCTGCGATGGTTTCAATCCAGGTGGATTCGACGAAGAGGTCAACCCGGCGCCAGACGGGAAGCCGCCCGGTGAGACTCCGCAGCGTGACCGGATTGACGCCGAGTCCGAATTCGTTCGAGCGGGCGGAGACGAGTATGTTCCGGGGGAGCACGTAGCTGATCGACCCTCCGTAGCCGCGTCCGATGCGGGACCGCGCATCGCGTCCGAAGCCGTCCAGCGTGAGCCGGTCACCTCGGAATGAGGTTCGCCCGAACAGCGACCCATCCGAAGTCGTCTCTCCCTGAAACTGCCACCTGGAGTTGAGTTCCAGGTCGTCTCTCAGGCTCCAGATCGGGGTGATGGGCTGATCTGGCGCGGTCTTCAGATACAGGCTGCTGGTCAACCGGTTGCGGTTTCCGGCCTGGCGGGCGTAGCTGAGGCCGCGAGCAAATCCCCAGAGCGGGCTGAAAAGATCGCCAGCCTGCACCTCCCACACGCGAGCGGCGTCCGCGAGGCCCGCTCTTCCGCCCAGCATGCCCAATCCCCGGCGGCCTTCAGTGATGATCGTGTTGAAATGAGTGTCGTATCCGAAAAGCTTGCCATCGCCCGCAAGGCGGGTGCCGCCGTCGGCGCCGAAGATGTAGCTTTGCTCGGACTGAATCCGGAGGCGCCCGGTGGAATCAGGCAGTTTGAGGGGGCCACGATTCATCCGGGGCGGGTTGACGGCGCGGTTTCGGGGCGAACTGCCGTTCATTCGCGCAGTGTATTCGAGTTCACCTGGAGACTTCGCGATGGCGACTGCGTCCCATCCTTCGGGCACTGAATCGAGAACCGGCTTGGGCCCCGGCAGGGAGTCGGCGAGGCGGATACGCCGCTGCTCGCGCTCGACCTGCACTTGCCTGCCGGCAATCTCGGCCACGATTTCGACGGGCAGCCGGACCCGCGCTCCCTGGATATCCGCCGGGCCAGGCAGCAGGATGGTTGTGCCAGTTCCCGAGAGTAGCGTGGACCCGGGGGCGAGACTCCAGGATTGCGCGGATGCGTTGGTGATGGTGACTCCTTCCCCCGATGTATCCACACGGACCCCCAGGATCGGAGCAAGGGCGGAGAGGTCCACGGTGAGGACCCCGCCTGCTTCCAGGGGGCGGGCTTCCCGGGTCAGGTCGCGGCCGGAAAGCTGTACGCTCCAGG
>DNFG01000442.1 GCA_003487005.1 Bryobacterales bacterium | reverse complement strand
ACCAGCCACCGAGCCTCCCCCCATGGCAATTGCACGGCCGACACGGCCCCCAGCCGCCGATCCCCCACCAGCACGTCCTTCTCCGCAACCCCCACCAGAAACGCAATCCGCGACGCCAATCGCACCGCCGGCTCCAATAAATCTTCTACCCGCACCGCCCGCCCCACTACCCAATCCACCCGCTCCCGCAACTCCACCCCCCGCACGCACGCCACCCGCACATTCGCCGCCAAATCGGATGACTCCCGCAAAAACGCCGCCTTCCGCTGATCCGATTCAACCAACGTCACCCGCATCGACGGCCGGAACACCGCAAGTGGAAACCCCGGAAAACCCGCTCCCGATCCCACGTCGTAAACACTACCCCTCTCCACCCGCTCCGCCAGGAATAGAGATTCAGCGTAGTGCCGCTCCACCGCCGCCTCCAACTCTGTCACCGTCGTCAGGTTGAGCCGCCGGTTCCAACGCAGCATCAGTTGGTAATGCGCCTCCAGCGACGCCGCCACCTCGGAGGACACCGCCACCCGCCTTCGCAACGAATCCCCAAACTGCATCACCGCCTCGACCGCAAGCTCAGGTAACAGTCGATCACCGCCACCGCCGCCGGCGTCACCCCCGGAATCCGCCCTGCCTGCCCGAGCGTCTCCGGCCGCACCCGCTCCAGTTTGTCCCGAATCTCCCGGCTCAACCCCGGGACATCCCCATATTCAAACTCCGCCGGAATCCGCCGTCCCTCCGATTCCTGCAGACGCTGAATCTGGCGTTCCTGCTGCTCCAGATACCCGGCATACTTGACCTCCGTCTCGACCGTCATCAGCGCCCCTTCCCCAAACGAACCCTCCAGATACGGCCGCAACGCCCCAATCGACGCCTCCGGACGTCGCAACCACGCCTCCGCCAACGGCCGGTCCCCATTCAACCCAGGCAACGCATGCACCTGCCCGTTCAGCCGCAACGACCCCAACGCCCGCCGCAACTGCTCCTTCTCCCCCAATTTCGACGTCAACCGCCGCCACCGCTCCTCACAGACCAACCCCGCCTTGCGCCCTACCGGCGTCAATCGCTCATCCGCATTATCGATTCGCAGGTGCAACCGGAACTCTGCCCGTGACGTAAACATCCGGTACGGCTCATCCGCCCCCTTCGTCACCAGATCATCGATCAGGATCCCCGCATACCCATCCGACCGTCCCAGCACCACCGCCTCCCCGCCCCCAATCCGCGCCGCCGCATTCAGCGCCGCCAGCAACCCCTGGCACGCCGCCTCTTCGTATCCCGAAGTCCCATTGATCTGCCCCGCCAGGAACAACCCTTCGATCTGCTTCAATTCCAGCGAGTGATCCAACTCCCGCGGATCGATCGCGTCGTACTCGATCGCATAGCCCGGCCGGATCATCTCCGCCCGGTCCAACCCGGGAATCGATGCCACCATCTCCTCCTGCACATCCACGGGCATCGACGTCGACATCCCGTTGACGTACACCTCGTAGGTATCCAGCCCCTCGGGCTCGAGGAAGATCTGGTGCCGGAGCTTGTCCGGGAACTTCACAATCTTGTCCTCGATCGATGGACAATACCGTGGACCCACGCCCTCAATCTGCCCCGAATACAAAGGCGATCGCGCCAGACTCCGTTCAATCGCCGCGTGCGTCTCCGGCGTCGTGTACGCAATGTGACAGTGCACCTGCTCGCGCTCGATCCGGTCCGTCAGAAAACTGAACGGCACCGGCTTCTCATCACCAGGCTGTGCCTCGAACCGCGACCAGTCAATCGTCCGCCCATCCAGACGCGGCGGCGTCCCGGTCTTCAGCCGCGTCCACTGCAGGTTCAAGGCCCGGAACTGGTGTCCCAGCAGGTTCGATGGCGCCTCGCCGCTCCGCCCGCATTCAGACTTCGACTCCCCCACATGCGCCAGCCCATTCAGAAACGTGCCCGTCGTCACGATCACCGCCTCGGCCGCCATCGTGCGCCCATCCCTCAGCCGCAGTCCCCGAATCCGCCGCCGCCCCCCGGCGTCCCCCTCGATGACCATCTCCGCCACTTCCGCCTGCACGATCCGCAACAGCGGTTCGCGCTCCAGCGTCTCCCGCATCACGACCCGGTATTGCTTCTTGTCCATTTGCGCCCGCGGACTCCACACCGCCGGGCCCCGGCTTGTATTCAGCAACCGGAACTGAATCCCCACCCGGTCCGCCACCTCGCCCATCACCCCACCGAGCGCATCAATCTCCCGTACCAAATGCCCCTTCGCAATCCCCCCGATCGCCGGATTACAGGACATCTGCGCGATCAGATCGATGTTCATTGTCACCATCGCCGTCCGCAGACCCAGCCGCGCACACGCCCGCGCCGCTTCGCAGCCAGCATGGCCGCCGCCGATCACAATCACCTCGTAGCGTGGTTCCCTCATCCTGCCCAGATGTTCTACTATATTGTAGCTAAAGGAGATAGTGTCTTGAAAGTCCTCGTGATCGGCGGCGGCGGCCGCGAACATGCCCTCTGTTGGCGGCTCAGCCGCAGCGCTTCCGTGTCCCAGGTCTTTGTGACCCCCGGCAACCCCGGCTGCGCGGCCGTCGCCACCCCGGCTGCCACCCCGGACAATACCCCCCAGGGGTATCTTGCCGCCGCCCGCGCCGCCGCCGCCGACCTCACCGTCGTCGGACCCGAAGCCCCCCTCGTCGATGGCGTCGTTGACGCCTTCCGCCGTGAAGGCCGCCTCATCTTTGGACCCACCCAGGCCGCCGCCCGACTCGAAGGCAGCAAGATCTTCGCCAAGAACTTCATGGACCGTGCCGGCATCCCCACCGCCGCCTACGTCACCGCCGATGACCCCGAAACCGCCATCCAGGCCCTGTCTCAGTTCCAGGGCCCGCTCGTCATCAAAGCCGACGGACTCGCCGCCGGCAAGGGCGTCGTCATCGTCGAAGATCCCAATGAAGCCGAAGCCGTCATCCGCGCCATGTTCGCCGGCGCTCTCGTCGGCGCGGCGGGCGCCCGCGTTGTCCTCGAAGAATTCCTCGAAGGCGAGGAGATCAGCTTCATCGGCCTGTCGGATGGCGAACGCGTCGTCGCCCTCGAACCCTCGCAGGACCACAAGCGCATCGCCGATAACGACGAAGGCCCCAACACCGGTGGCATGGGCGCTTATTCCGACTCCCGCCTCCTCGACGGCGACATGCGCCAACAGGTGATGGACACCGTTATGCAACCCGTCATCGACCAGTTCCAGCGCGAAGGCACCCCCTTCTCCGGATTCCTCTACGCCGGCCTGATGATGACCGCCGCCGGACCGAAAGTCCTCGAATACAATGTCCGCCTCGGCGACCCCGAAACCCAGGCCCTCCTCCACCGCATCGAAGGCGACTTCGGCGCCCTCCTCCACACCGCCGCCGCGGGCCGCATCAACCCGGCCCACCTCGCCTTCCGCCAGGACCCTTCCATCTGCGTCGTCCTCGCCGCCGCCGGCTATCCCGGCAAAGTCCGCTCCGGCGACCTGATCCACGGCCTCTCCGAAGCCGAACAGGAAGGCGCCGCCGTCTTCCACGCCGGCACCAAATCCACTCCCGAAGGCGTCGTCACGAGCGGAGGCCGCGTCCTCGGCGTCACCCACTCCGGCGCCACCCTGCCCGAAGCCATCGAAAACGTCTATCGCGCCGTAGAACACATCCACTTCGACGGCATGCAGGTCCGCCGTGACATCGGCGCGAAGGGCCTCAAGCGCTGGCCCCTGACCGCCGGCTCCTGACGCGTTACCATCAGAAGTAGCCAGTGTGGGGACGTAGCTCAGCTGGATAGAGCAACCGCCTCCTAAGCGGTAGGTCGGCCGTTCGAATCGGCCCGTCCCTACCACCCGCCCTGCTGCATATACTGGTAGTCCGCCCATGCCCGAAGACAAGCCATTCGTCCATCTGCACTGTCACACCGATTACTCCCTCCTCGATGGCGCCTGTGAATCCAAACGCCTGATGGAAGCAGTCGAGCGCCAGGGCATGCCCGCGGTGGCCATGACCGACCACGGCAACATGTTCGGCGCCGTCGAATTTTATAACGAAGCCCGCAAACGCAATATCCACCCGGTGATCGGCTGCGAAGTCTACGTCTCGCAGCAGGACCGCCACATCAAGAACGACACCAACCGCTACAACCACCTCGTCCTCCTCTGCGAAAACCAGGAAGGCTACCGCAACCTCATCAAACTGGTCTCCACCGGCTTCCTCGACGGCTTCTATTACAAACCCCGCATCGACAAGGACCTCCTCGCCCAGCACAGCAAGGGTCTCATCGCCCTCTCCGCCTGCCTCAAGGGCGACATCAACGAAACGTTGATGAACGACAAATACGACGAAGCCCGCCGCCTCGCTTACGAATACCAGGACCTCTTCGGCCGCGAAAACTTCTTCCTCGAAATCCAGGACCACGGCCTCAACGAAGACCGCCACGTCATGCCGCAGGTCTATCGCCTCTCCTCCGAAACCGGCATCCCCCTCGTCGCCACCAACGACACCCACTACGTCGAGTACGCGGACCACCGCGCCCAGGACATCCTCACCTGCATCCAGACCGGCAAACTCGTCAACGACGAGAAGCGGATGAAGTTCTCCACCGAGCAGTTCTTCCTCAAGACCCGCGACGAAATGATGCAGATCTTCGGCGAACTCGAAGATGCCCTCGACCGCACCTGGCATATCGCCGAGCGCTGCCAGGTCAAACTCGAAAAGGTCAAGGAACCCTTCCCCCGCTTCGATGTCCCCGGCGGCCACTCCATCGATACCTACTTCGAATACGTCACCCGCCAGGGCTTCGAACACCGGCGCGGCCGCCTCGAAGCGCTCGCCCGCAAGGGCCACCTGCGGCACGACCTCGCCGAATACGTCGAACGCCTCGAAACCGAAATCCGCCTGATCCAGCAGATGAAGTTCTCGGGCTACTTCCTCATCGTCTGGGACTTCATCCGCTTCTCCAAAGCCAGCGGCATCCCCGTTGGACCCGGCCGCGGGTCGGCCGCCGGTTCCCTCGTCGCCTACTGTCTAGGCATCACCGATGTGGACCCCCTCCATTACGGCCTCCTCTTCGAGCGCTTCCTGAACCCCCAGCGCATCTCGATGCCCGACATCGACATCGACTTCTGCACCAACCGCCGCGGAGAAGTCATTCAGTACGTCACCGAGAAATACGGGCGCGAACAGGTCGCCCAGATCATCACCTTCGGGACCCTCGGCGCCAAAGCCGCCCTCAAGGATGTCGGCCGCGCCCTCGACCTCACCTTCGCCGAAGTCGACCGCATCACCAAGCTGATCCCCTCCCAACCCCTCAACATCAAGCTCAAGGACGCCCTCGCCGCCGAACCCGCCATCAACGAAGCCGCCGAAAAGGACCCCCGCGTCCGCGAAATGATCGATGTCGCCCTCCGCCTCGAAGGCATGGCCCGCAATGCCAGCGTCCATGCCGCCGGCGTCGTCATCTCGCCTGAACCCCTGATCGACCTCGTCCCCCTCTACAAGACCAACAAGGACGAAATTGTCACCCAGTACGACATGGATGGCCTCGATAAACTCGGCCTCCTCAAGATGGATTTCCTGGGTCTCACCACCCTCACTATCATCACGGAGGCCCTCCGCCTCATCGAACTCGGCCACGGCGTCAAACTCGAACTCGACCAACTCCCCCTCGACGATACCCACACCTACGAAAAGATCTTCGCCCAGGCTCTCACCAGCGGCGTCTTCCAGTTCGAATCCGGCGGCATGAAGGATGTCCTCCGCCGCACCCGCCCCGAGCGCATCGAGGATCTCATCGCCCTCAACGCCCTCTATCGACCCGGTCCCATCAAGGGCGGCGTCGTCGACGACTTCATCGACCGCAAACACGGGCGGAAGTCCGTCACCTTCGACATCCCCGACCTCAAGCCCATGCTCGAGGAAACCTACGGCATCATCCTCTACCAGGAACAGGTGATGCAGATCGCCCAGAAGATCGCCGGCTACACCCTCGGTCAGGCCGACCTCATGCGCCGCGCCATGGGCAAGAAGAAGGTCGAAATCATGGCCGCCGAGAAGGCGCCCTTCCTCGAAGGCGCTCAAAAACGCGGGTATGACCCCAAAAAGGCCGAAAAACTGTTCGATTTGATCGCTCAGTTCGCTGAATATGGCTTCAATAAGTCCCACTCCGCCGCTTACGGCTATCTCGCCTACCTGACCGGCTACCTCAAGGCCCACTACCCGGTCGAGTTCATGGCCGCCCTGCTCACCTCGGAAACGGGCAACACCGACAAAGTCGTCAAGTACATCAACGAATGCCGCGACCTCGGAATCCAGGTCCTGCCGCCCGACGTCAACAAGTCCTACCTGTCGTTCACCCCCGATTCCGGCTCGATCCGCTTCGGCTTGGGCGCGGTCAAGAATGTCGGCGCCGGCGCCGTCGAAGCCATCGTCGCCGCCCGCAAGGAAAATGGGCCGTACAAGACCCTCGATGACTTCTTCGAACGTGTCGACCTGACCGCCGTCAACAAGAGGGTCGTCGAAAGTCTCATCAAGGCGGGCGCCATGGACGGCCTCCACGGCACCCGTTCCCAGCTTTTCGCCATTCTCGAGGACTGCATGGAGTCCGGCCAGCGCGCCCAGAAGGACCGCGACAGCGGCCAGGCGGGCCTCTTTGGTGACCTTCTCGGCGGCCCCGAATCGGCGCCCGCGCCCCAGCGCCACCTCCCCGATCTCCCCGAATGGACCGCCACCGAATTACTCCGCGGCGAGAAGGAAACCCTCGGCTTCTTCGTCACCGGCCACCCCCTCGACGAGTTCCGCTGGAAGGTCGAGGAAATCACCGATTACCGCTCCGATAACCTCGCCGGAGTTCAAAAAGGCGAAGAAATCGCCCTCTGCGGCATCATCACCGGTATCCAGCGCCGCCGGAACAAGGAACAGAAACCCTGGGCCTTCATGCAACTCGAGGATTGGACCGGCGCCACTGAAGCCCTCGTGTTCGCGTCCCGCTTCGAACAACTCCAGTCCCAGATCGTCGAGGACACCGCCGTGCTGATGCGCGGCAAGGCCATGCCCGAGGAAGACGGCGCCGTCAAACTGAATGTCCACGACATCATCGCCCTCGGCAATGTCCGCGTCGATTTCCCCACGCTGATCGGCATCCGCGTCCGCCTCGGCGCGAATGGCTCGGCCGAGCAGGGCATCGAACGCGCGGAGGCTCTCAAAACCCTGATCGAACGCAAACCGGGCGCCACCCAGGTGATGCTCCGCCTCGAAGCCCCTCGCGACTTCCAGATCCAGTTGGGAGTGGCCACGAAGGTCCGGCCCGACCGGGAATTCAAGCAGGAGATCGAACGCCTGTGCGGACCCGAGTCCATCGAAGTGATAGCCTCGTAAAAGGTAACCACTGCGTCCCATGAGTGACCCAAATGCCAGTCAGCGGATCGCTGACCTCGAACTCGAAATCGCCCGCCTTCAGCAATCCAGCACCGGCGCCCGCGCCCAGGTCCACGAATTGCAGGCGGAACTCAAGAAACTGCAGGGAGAAGAGGGCGTCAACCTGAGCTGGCAGCGCGTCCAGATGGCCCGCCATCCCAAGCGCCCTCACTCGCTCGATTACATCGAACGCCTGGTCCCCGACTTCACCGAGATCCACGGTGATCGGGCCTTCGGGGAGGATGCCGCCATCATCTGCGGCTTCGGGACAATCGCCGGCTCCCAGGCCATGATCATCGGCCAGGAAAAGGGCCGCGACACCAAACAGAAACTCCACCGCAACTTCGGCATGCCCAAGCCGGAAGGGTACCGCAAAGCCCTTCGCGCGATGCAGATGGCCGAAAAATTCCGCCGCCCGGTCATCACCTTCCTTGATACACCCGGCGCTTACCCGGGCATCGACGCCGAAGAACGCGGCCAGGCCCAGGCCATCGCCCTCAACCTCCGCGAGATGGCCCGTCTCGAAACGCCCATCATTGTCGTCGTCATCGGCGAAGGCGGCAGCGGCGGAGCCCTCGCCCTGGGCATCGGAAACCGCGTTTTGATGCTCGAGAATGCCGTTTATAGCGTCATTTCGCCCGAGAGTTGCGCCGCCATCATCTATCGGGACGCCGCCAAGGGCAACATCGCCGCCGCCGCCCTCCGGATCACCGCCGGAGACCTCGAACGCCTGCAACTCATTGACGGCATTATCCCGGAACCCCCCGGGGGCGCCCACGAAGACTACGATCGCGCCGCGGACCTCCTGCGCCAGGCCCTTGCTGGCGCCCTCCGCGAACTCGCCCCTCTGTCCGCAGAAGTGTTGGTCAAACAACGCTACGACCGCTTCCGCAACATCGGCAACTTCTTCGAGGAGTCCGCTGGATGACCAAAGGCATCTGGATCGCGCTTGGCGTCCTCGTCTTCGTGGCCCTGATCGGCGTGATGACCTTCCTGATGATGGACGAACGCCAGCACCGTGTTGAAGTCTGTATGGCCTTCAATGGAAGAACCAATTGCAGTACCGCCTCGGGCCCCACCCAGGATGACGCGCTGAGGACCGCCACCCACGCCGCCTGCACCCTGATCGCCTCCGGCGTCACTGACAGCCAGGCCTGCGAACGGGGCCAGCCGCTGTCCGTCAAATGGCTCGATTAGCCACTTGGCAAACTGCCGCGCCCGTGCTACCTTGAAAGGGTTGTACCTGTGATCGCGGGGACGTAGTTCAGTTGGTTAGAACGCCGGCCTGTCACGTCGGAGGTCGCGGGTTCGAGCCCCGTCGTCCCCGCCATTCACTCCCTCCTATTCATCCTCCTGAAACCTTCCTGTTGGTATCATCGGCTTAGTTCCGCCCCCTGGAATTTCGATGAACGAACCCAACAAGCCCTTTGTTCTCATACTCTGCACGGGTAACTCCGCCCGGAGCCAGATGGCTGAAGGCCTCTTCCGCCACGCCCTCGGGCACGCCTTCCAGTTCGCCAGCGCGGGCACCCGGCCGAGCATGGTCCGGCCCGAAGCGATCGCGGTGATGGCCGAGGCCGGCATCGATATCTCGGGTCACCGCTCCAAATCCGCGGATGAGTTCACAGGCCGCCAAATCCACTGTGTGATTACCGTTTGCGACCATGCCAAAGAGGCATGTCCGGTGTTTCCCGGAGCCCCAAAGCGCATTCACTGCAGTTTCGAGGACCCGGCAGCGGTGCAAGGGACGGAAGCCGAACGCCTGAGTGCATTCAGGCGAGTGCGCGACCAAATCCAGGAGTGGATCGGCACACTTCAACTTCAGTCTTGATGGTTAGGGCTCTAGATCATTAATGGGGG
>DNFG01000445.1 GCA_003487005.1 Bryobacterales bacterium | reverse complement strand
GAATGGACGCGGCGGCAGAGCACGGCGCTCGCCGGAGCGGTGGTGGCGAGCGGGTTGGGCGGGCTGTTCATCCTCGCGACCGGGCCCGATCCGCGATTCGGACTCGGGTTTCTGGTCACGTTTCTGGCCGCGGTGGCTGCCTTCGCGGCCGTGGCCGGCGCGGAGTACGAAATCCCGCCCGGAACGCGGCGGCGGTTGGGGCAGGTGCTGCTGGTGGTGTTCGGCCTGCTGTTGCTGCGGAGCGCCTGGGGTGTGCATGCCGGAACGGCGGGGCTGGAAGCGATGCGGTGGCGGCGGGTGCCGGAGCCGGACACGTACCGGTTGCGGAATGCGGAGGGTTTCACGATCGCCGTGCCCGCGAACGGCGAACAATGCTGGGATACAGCGCCTCCGTGTGCGCCGGGCTATGAGATCCCGCCGGGGCTGCACAAGACCTCCCTGCTGGGCCGAACGGCGTGGCTGGGCCGGGGCGGAGCGCGATTGGCGCGTGTGGACGCCGGAAACGCCAGCGTGGTGTATCCGCACCCGTTTCCGGACCCCGAGCCGGCGGAGCGGCTCGGACATTCCTTCTCGGTGCGCTGGTTGCTCCAGCGGGTTTCCACGTTCCGGGTCGACCACGGCGAGGGGGACAGGCGGGCGCGGGTCCGCTTCACGGTGGCCACGCACGGAGCGGAGCGGATGGTGGGTCTGGAGCAGGAGGGCCGTCCGGTGGGTGAGCGGGTGGCGGTGCGGCAGGGTTTCTGGGAGTTTGGCGAGGTGACGGTCGAGGCGGAGGTGCTGCTGAGACCGGGATTCAACTGGTTTTCGATCGCGGCGGATGGACCGGCGGTGGAGATTTCGCCGGGGCGTCCGGTATACCTGCTGCTGGTGGGGCCGGTGGAGGTGTCGTACCTCGACGGGGATGGGCGGTAGCTACCTCGGGCAGGCGCCTGGGGCGGGGAAGAGGAAGCGGAGGCGGGCGATGAGCCGGTAGGCGAGGCGGAAGAGCGGGTAGAACAGAGGGAAGACGAGAACCCCGGCCAGCACAGGCCGGCCGGCGGCTTTCAGCGCGGCGGAAATTCCGCGAATACCGCCCGTGACGGCGCCGCTGGTGTCGAGAAACAGAATCTGCGCGCTCGCGGTGGCGGCAATTTCGGGCGGAAGCGTGTTCAGGAGCGGCTGGACGGGAGCGTCGGCCACGCGGCCCTTCGCCATCCGGCGGAATTGCGCGGCGGAACGGGCGCAGAATCCGCAATCGCCATCCCAAAGGAGGACCGGTTTCAGCGGCGGATTGGAGTGGCGGAGGCCGGGGAATTTCTCGGGTGGCATGGACTCTACTATCATCATTGTCGCCCGGGCGCGTCACCCGGATTCAAGCATTGCCATAATCCACCGGACCCGGGGCTCGGCGTATTGAACCGGGGCGCCTCCGAATCCCGGGTCGCTGGCACACTGACCGCAAAACTTTTTTTGGAGATAAGCGAGTTGAATATGATACGCTCAGATGGGGTAGCCAAGCGCCTATTTCCGAAATGAATGCTGCAAAGCCCGGGAATCCGGGCGGCAGTTGATCCGGGGAACCAATGGCAGACCCCAGGTTGACTTGGAGATTCAATATGGCACTTAACACTACCATTCCGGAGATTCTTGAATCCCTGCAGAAGCGCCGCGCCGCAATTGACAACGCGATCATTGCCCTACAGCTTCTCGCCGACACGGAAGCCCCCCGGCGAGGACGCAAGCCGAAAGTTCTCACCGAACTGGCTGCCGTTTCCAGTGCGCCCAAGCCGCGCCGCCGGCTTTCCGAGGAAACGCGCCGCAAAATGTCCGAGGCGGCCCGCAAACGGGCGGAGCGCCGCAAGGCCGAAAAAGCCGAAGCGGGTGATTAAGGCTTTTATTTCATAAAGTTATGAGCGGGCGCGCCGCTTGCGCAGCGCCCGTTCCACCAACTCCACCCAGCGGTTCGGCGCACACGAAATCAGCGTCACCAGAGTGGCCACGGCCACCGCACCGATGACGAATCCCACGGGAATCGGTCCAAAAAACTCCTTCAAAATCCCCTCTCCTTCCTTGCCGCCTCGCGCTATCGCGCCTGTTGCATCCATTGCCGCGTCGTCGAAGCCAGCTTCCGCCATGCCGCGGAATCCATTTTGCCCTGATAGAGATACCGGACCCGGCCCGTCCGGTCCAACAGAATCAGGTAAGCCGCGGCGCCGTCCCGGTAGCCGAGTCGCTTCTTCCAGTCGCCGCTGCCCCCATAGACCGTAATCACTTTGCCGTGATCGGCCTTCGGGGTGCCTCTGCGCATCCCGGAATCGATAAACCATTTCCCCATCCGGGCCATCCCGCCAATCATGGGTACTTCGTAGAAACGGACACCCGGCAAGCGCTCGAATTCCTGCCGAAACCTCTTCGCCCAATCTTCGACGGCAACGCGTGAATCGTAGGAAAACCCGACAATCAGCAAGGTGACGTCGCCCCGGGCCGCAGCCGGCAATTCAATCGAAGTTCCGCTCAAGTCCTTCCCCTGGAGAGAAGGCAGTGGTTCCCCAATCGAGAGCAAACCGGCCACCGCCATGGAGAGCAACAACATCAATTCAGTCAGATGCAGCAACCCGGAGTGGGGTTGCCGTTTGTCTGGTCCGCCATTTTGCTATCCTGACCAAGGAACAGGCCGGCGTAGCTCAGCTGGTAGAGCGTCTGATTTGTAATCAGAGGGTCGCAGGTTCGATTCCTGTCGCCGGCTCCACTTCCGTCTCATTCGACTTTCACCAGAGGTAGGCTTTCGCGCCCTCGCGGCGCGAGGGATGGTCCAGAACGTGCACCACGCGTAACCGCTTCAGCCGTGCCGGCGAAAGCTGGCCCAGCGGCAGATACACGATCTGCCGGCCCAGGTGGTTCGCGATCGTCCGGAACAGGCTCCGCGGCGGGCGGGTCGCCGCGTAGACCACGTGCCGCTCCACTGAATAGTCCAGCGCCGCCACCAGCAGCCGTTCCGCCTTCGTCTCCACGAAATCGTAGTCCGGATCCGTCCACACATCCATCATCCGCCTTGGCGGCAGCACCATCAGCAGGCCGCCATATTCGGCCCTGCCGATCCCCGGGCCCACCATCCGCTCGAACGGGCGCGTCGAATAGAACGCCATGTCGCTCTCGTTCTGGTGCTCGCCCAGCCATGTGGTCAGGTAATCGTAGCGCTCCTCGCGGTCTTCATCGAAAACGATGACCACCGCCCCCACATCGCCCGCGCGCCGGCGTTCCTGCCGGACATAGAGCTTCCCCTCGTGCCAGTTCCGGATCGTCTCGCGGATGTCCACCCCGTCGTACAGGCTCGACGTGAACGGCTCCACGCGCGTCTGCTCGCTGCTCAGCAGGCTCCGCGCCTGTTTCTTCAGGAAGCGCCCATACTCCTCGATCACCAGATCCTCGGGCGGATAGGAGCAGATCGACGAACCATCCACGGCCTCCGCCCACTCGCCCGGATACTGCTCCTTCGGACGCGGCTTCCAGTTCCGCGGCAGCAGGCGCTGTTTCGGCCGCGGCCGCCGCCGCCGCAGGCGCATTTTGCGGGTGCGGACGAACACTTCCGCCGCCGTCAGCCGAACCGTCTCCAGTTCCGTGTGCTCGCTCTGCCACGCGTAGCCGCCCGCCTGCGTCCACACGCTCCACGCGTAATTGTCGTCCACGATCGCCCGCGCGGCCATGGTCAGGTCATACAGGCTCGCCGTCAACTGCTGGTCCACCGCCGCCAGGTTCCGGCTGAACCGCGCGATCAGCCGCCGCTGCCAGTGCGCCAGCCGTTCGCCGGTCTCTTTCGCGTACTGCTCCTCGGCCTCTTTCAGCAGGCTGTACTGCACGCGCAGCCGGTCCAGAAACTCCTCCGGCCGCGCCGCCAGGCGGGACCGCTCGTAGCGCTCCTGCAGGTACGGCATTTCGACCAGGATCTCCCCCAGCGTGTCCGGATGGGGATGGACCAGATCCGGCTCCCGCGAGGGACCCGGCCGCGGCTCGGGTTGCGGCGACTCCATCGCGTCCAGAAGCGGATCGAGCGCGTTCAGCGACACCACCACCAGCGTCTCCACCTCCGGATTCGCCCCTTGCAGCCGCCACGCCATCGCCGCCGCATGTTCCGCCATCTCCTCGTCCCGGGGCTGCGGCTGTATCCGGTAGGCGTCCACGTAGCGCTCGCGCCCGATGTGCCGCACCGCGTAGGTGTCCGGGTACAGATCCGGCATGTGTGGCCGGTGCAGGCTGTCCGGCTCCAGAAACACCAGTTCCGCTCCGATCTCCCGCGCCGTCCGTACCGCCTCCACGAACGGATCCGCCGGCTCCACCAGAAGATAGACGCCCTGCTCCCCCTCCTCGTCCTCCGGATAGACGATCGCCGAAATCAGCGGCAGCCGGTCCACCGCCGCCAGATAGATCTGCTCCAGCCACCCCGGCAATTCCACCGCCACCACCCCCGGCATCATCTCCAACAGCGCCCGCCGCACTTCCACGGCAAACTCCACGCGCCCCGGCGCCACCGGAAAATACGTGAACCGCCCGCGCACCAGGCTCCCCGCCGGATCTTCCCGCCCCGCGGTCATGCCGCCTTCACCGCCGCCGCGCGTAGCGCAGCGCCTCCTCGCCCAGAATGTGAACCACCGCGAACTCCGCCGCCTCTTTCAACTGCGCCGGCGTCACCGCCGTCGTCTCCAGCCCGCCCAGCAGCTTCAGCGTGTATCGCCCCACGTTGATCCCATCGCGCACCGTGTAGCGCTCCTCGCTCGCGTGCGCCTGTTCGAGAAAATCGGCCACGTAGCTCAACACCTGCTCCTCCGCGAACGGCAGATTCTCCCGTAAAATCGCCATCTCCTCGTCGCGCTCCGGGAAATCGATCAGAATCTGCGGCTGCAGGCGCGAATGGATGTACTCCGGCAGATCAAAAGTCGAGGCGTCGTCGTTCATGGTCGCCACCAGCCGGAACAGCGGATGTGCCTTGATCTTGATGCCGGCCACCAGGCTCTCCACGTAGCGCCGGCCGTCCAGTAGCGGCGCCAGGCTCGCCCAGCTCTTTTCCGGCATCCGGTTGCCTTCGTCCAGTACCGCGATCCCGCCCCGCAGCATCGCCGTCACTAGCGGCGAAGCGACATAGCGCAGCGACGCCGGCCCGTCGATCACCGGCTGGACGATCAGGTCCTCCGGCCGTGTGTCCACCGTCGCCTGCAGGATGTACACTTCCCGCTCCAGCCGTTCGCCCGCCGCGCACGCCAGCGTCGTCTTGCCCACGCCCGGCTTGCCCACCAGCCGCGGGTTCATCGGCACGTCCCGCTCGTCCACCACCAGCCATGCCGCCAGCAACTGGCGCATCACCTCGTCCTGCCCCACCCAGCGGCCCGGCATCCGGTCCGGATGGGCCAGGTGCAGCCGCACCCCCTCGTAATCGACAATCATACGCCCTATTGTGCTAAATCTGAGCCTGAAGCACACGATGACCCAACTCGATCCCCACGATATCCCCTGCGCCATCTGCGCCCGGACCTCCCACCAGACCCTCCTCACCGGCGCCACGCCCCTCGAACCCCCTGATTTCGACACCCGCCCCGGCGAACTCCTCCGCTCCACCCTCCGCTATTGGGTCATGCTCTGCCCCCACTGCGGCTATGCCGCCGCCGACCTCCGCGAAGCCGACGCCCGCGCCGCCACCCTCGTCCGCTCCCCTGAATACCAGCAGCGCCTCGCCGCCGCCGAACTCCCCCCCGAGGCCCGCCGCTTCGCCGCCTACGCCTTCCTGCTCGAATCCTTCGACCTGTTCGCCGACGCCGGCTGGGCCTCCCTCCACGCCGCCTGGATGTGTGACGACGAACGCCACCCCGATGCCGCCCGCCTCTGCCGCGCCGAT
>DNFG01000352.1 GCA_003487005.1 Bryobacterales bacterium | reverse complement strand
TACGCCGGCGCCTTCTTCCCCGGCCTCATGCTCACGTTCCTGTACGTGGGCTACGTGATTCTCATCGCGAAGCTGAAGCCGGAATGGGCGCCGCCGCTCACGCCCGAACAGCGGCGCGTGGCGCTGCCGGACCACATGACCGCCGTGCGGGAATCGACCGGCGCGACCAATGCCATGGCGGGCTTCATCCGCGCCCTGCGCGCCAACCACGAGGCCGTGAAGGAGCGGCGCAAGGTCGCGCGGGACCTCATGCTCACGCTGCTGCCGGTCATCGGGTTCCTCGTGCTCATGGGGCTCACGTGGAACGCCCTCACCAAGCCCGATGCCGTCCAGGACACCTCGGTGCTCCAGGAGATGGGCGGCGGNNCCCGCCCGTCGACAGAATCACGCCCGTCTTCGGGTGCTTCATCAGCGCCGTCGTGCCTTCCATCGTCGGGTTGTTGATGCACTGAATCACGCCTTCCGGCGCACCCGCTTCCCGCGCGGCGTCCATCAGCAGCGAAATCGTCGCGCACGTGCAACCGTGGGCCCGCGGATGCGGCGCCATCACCACCGCGTTGCCCGCCTTCAAACTCACCACCGCTTTGTAGATCGCCGTCGATGTCGGATTCGTTGTCGGCAGAATCGCCGCCACCACCCCCACCGGCACCCCGATCTCGGTTACCTTCAACTCGGGAACCTCGCGCAGAACCCCCACCGTCTTCATCCCGCGAATCGTCCGGACCAGCAGATCGGCGTTCAGAAGATTCTTCGCGATCTTGTCCTCCACATTGCCCATCCGCGTCTCTTGCACGGCCATTTCGGCCAGCCTCCGGGCATGCGCGCGTGCGCGCGCACCCATCGCTTCCACGATGGCGTCCACGCGTTCCTGACTGTATCCGCGATAGATCTGCCACGCCTCGTGCGCGGCTTCGACCTTGCTCCGGACCTCCTGGACCGATACCAGGTCAGCGTCCTGCAACATGTCTCAATCCCCCAGAGAGCGCCTTCCGGCACTCCTCTACTTCGCCATCCAGACGCCTTTCCGGCGCCGTTCTGCCCTTAAGAACCCTTCTCGTTCTTCCTGGCGTTATACCCCGGAAGTGTCTTCTCCGTCTCCTCGTGCGGATTCGGAATCACGTGGACCGCAATCAGTTCGCCCACCCGCCGTGCCGCCGCCGCGCCCGCGTCCGTCGCCGCTTTCACCGCGCCCACGTCGCCGCGCACCGTCACCACCACGTACGCCGCCCCGACATACTCCTTGCCGGTCAACGTCACGTTCGCCGTCTTGACCATCGCATCGGCCGCTTCCACCGCGCCGATCAGGCCTTTTGTCTCGATCATCCCGAGGGCTTCCATCCAACCTCCTGCTTCACGGGTCCCCTTCAGGCAGGGCCCCGGAATCTTTCACGGTATCACAACCCGCCCGCGCCCCCCTTTACCCGAAATGCAGCGCCGCGAACGACACCACACTCTCCCCGTCGATATTCCACTGCTGATACCTTTTGAGCTCCGCCCGCACCTCCGGAGCCGTCCGCAAAAACGTGTAAATCGGCGCCGACCCGCACCACCGCAAATCATCGTGATCCGGCTGCACCAGACCCCAGTACCCCTCCGCGTCGCCCCGCTCGATCGCCGCCACTCGGGCCCGGTCCCGTTCCTCCACCCTCTCCATCTGCTCGTCGCCCGCCTGCACTCCCTCCTCGTCGCCGTACCGCCGCCCCACGTGCGCCATGTCCACCCCCAGCACCCAGTAGGCTTCCCGCCCGGGGCCTGCCCGCCATTCCCGCAGCGCCTCCAGAAACGCCGCCACCCCCTCGTCCTCCTCCGGCATCCCCCCCTGATACAGGCTCCGTCCGAACGGCCCGCACAACACCGGCAACACCTTCACTTCCGGCCCGTAAACCGCCTGCAAAAACACTGTCTGGAACTCAATCGAGTGTTCGATCGAATGACAATAGTCCTCCATTTCCACCGCCCCCGGCGCCCGCCGCGCCAGAAACTCCACCGCCTCCTGGTCCGTCCGCGCCGCCCCGAATGGCGTTACATAGTTCTTCCGCGTCAGCCCGAACCGTTCCGGCGCCCCATAGTGCGAAGTCCCCAGAATCACGAACGTCCGCTCTCCCGCTTCCGCCGGCAGCCCCAGATACGCCTCCCGGTAACTCTCCCAACTCGCGTCCGGACTCGCGTGCGGCGCCGCAATCCCCACCCGCGCCGTCTCCCCCCTCACCACACCATCCGGATTCAGATACCGCTCCATCATCCCCCGCAACGCCCCCGCTTCCTCCGGATAACCGCCGCCCGCGTGCGCCGGCTGCCGGTCCGGCATCTGCCGGAACGCCTCCATCTTCGCCTCCCGCAACCCCAGAAATCGCTCGTTGATCAGGAATCCCGCGTGATCCAGCGATTCCACCAGATGCTGCGTCAACGGCCCCACATCCAGTTCCCCCGTCAGCTCAAACAGGCCATGATGCAACTCCCGCTCCTCGTGCTTCCCGTCGAAGAACCGCAGCAGCGGCACCAGCGGAGGCGGCAGAATCAGCGTCGTGTCCGAAAACCGGAATGTGTC